>CBINIO010000409.1:0-4387 GCA_966250725.1 uncultured Chitinophaga sp. | reverse complement strand
TGGCTGTTCATCGGCATTCATCATGCCGGCGCTCACGAAGCGCTCGACATGCTGATGATGGTGATGCGCAATGCGCTTACCTGGGCGCCCCTGTATCTTTTTGTGCTCGTGTATATCATCCGGTACCGGAAAAACAAGGCGCTGCCGTTCATCGTTTGCACGCTGATCGCCTTTGCCCTCGCGGATTATGGCAGCGCCAGCATCCTGAAGCCTTTGTTCCAGCGGCTGCGGCCCTGCTTTAACGCCGACCTTCAGCAGCACCTTCGCCACCTGATCGACTGCGGCGGCCGGTACGGATTTCCTTCCTCGCATGCTTCCAATCATTTTGCGCTCGCCACCTGCTGGTTCCTCAGCCTGCGCTCCATCGGCATCCGCAGGTGGTGGTGGGTGTGGCTATGGGCGCTGCTGATCGGTTACGCGCAGGTGTACGTGGGCAAACATTACCCGCTCGACATCGTGGGCGGCGCCGTTTACGGCTGCCTGGTGGGCTGGCTGGCGGCAAGGATTTTTACCTGGTGGGACCATTCCGGTTTCCGGCTCATCAGGCCGCGTCGTCCGGCGGATGCCTTAACTTAGAGATATGACGAAAACCTTTCCCGCAACAACCAGGTGGTTTTGGTGGTGCGTGGGCATCATCCTGCTTTCCCTCGCGCCCGGTCTTTTTACGACGCTCATGGAGCCGGACGCCGCTTTGTACGCCGGCATCGCCAAACAGATCGTGTGGCGCGGCGATTGGGTGAACCTGTTTGCCGACGGGAAAGACTGGCTGGACAAACCGCATCTTCCTTTCTGGATTTCCGCGGCAAGCTTCAGGATATTCGGGATAAATACATTCGCTTACAAGCTGCCTGCGTTCCTTTGCTGGCTGCTCGGCGCGCGGTTCACGTATCTTTTCGCGCGTCATTTTTATGGAACGGGAACGGCGCAGATCGCCGTGCTGGCGTATCTCACGGCGTTGCACGCCATCATCAGCGGCAACGACGTGCGGGCCGAGCCCTATCTCACCTGTTTCCTGATCGCGGCCAGCTGGTATCTTGCGAAGGCGATGGGCAATGCCTGGAACATTGTGCCGGCGGCCTTTTTCACCGGGCTGGCGATGATGACGAAAGGGCCCTTCGTGCTGATCCCCATCGGCAGCGGCCTGCTGCTGCACTGGGCGATGCAGAAGGACTGGCGGCAGCTGCTGCAATGGCGCTGGTACGCGTACCTGCTGCTTTGCGTGGTGTTCGTATCGCCGGAGCTGTGGTGTCTTTATCATCAGTTCGACCTGCACCCGGAGAAAACGGTGTTTGGCAGGCAGGGCGTTTCGGGCGTACGTTTTTTTCTCTGGGAAAGCCAGTTCGGCCGGTTTTTCAACACGGGGCCGATCAAAGGAAAGGGCGATCCGTTCTTCTTTTTGCATACGCTGCTGTGGGCCTTCCTGCCCTGGAGCCTGCTGTTGTACGCGGCGTTCTTTCACCGCTTCAGGAGGCTGCGCGGCGGCGTGGAATGGATCACGTTGGGCGCGGGCGTTGCAACGCTGCTGGTGTTCTCGTTATCACGGTTCCAGCTCCCGCATTATCTTAATATCCTGTTCCCTTATTTCAGCATTTTGCTGGCGGCGTGGCTGTTTGGGCTGAAGGATTGGAAGAAGGCGTTCATCACGCAGCGGACCGTCGCGCTGATCGTCGTGCTGCTGCTCGCGGGCATTGCGGCGCTGTTCAGGCCGCCGGTGTGGTGGGCGTACATGGTGGTGAGCGTAGCGGCGCTGGTGGTGTGGGGAATGATGAAGAAGCCGGAGGACGCGGTGCGGGTGAGCGTGCTGGCAGCGGTATGTGCGGGTATTTTTCTGAACGTGTTCTTTTATCCCGCGCTGGTAGCTTACCAGGGCGGTTCGGAGGCGGCATGGTGGAAGAATAAAAAATATCCCGGCGAAAAAATGCAATTCTACCGGATCAATTCCTATTCCTTCGAATTTTACAGCGATGCGCCTGTTACGCGCAACGACAGCACCGCCTCGGGGCTGGTGTACACCGGCCGCGAGGGCCTTGTTTCGCTGGACGGGCAAGGTGTGCCATATAAAACGGAAGCGGTGTTCGCAAGCTACCGCATCACCCGGCTGGACGGGAAATTCGTGAACCGCGCCACGCGCGCGCGGGAGCTGGATAGCGTGTGGGTGCTGCGTATCAGCGAGTAGGTTTGCTGCTCAGCCAGATGCCTGCCAGCACCAGCATGCCACCGGAGAGCTGCAGCATGGTAAGCGTGTCCCTCCCTCACTTCAGCAACGCTTCCATCGCTTCCGCATACCGTGTCCCGAAAATGTGCTGCGACGCCGTATTGATATGGAGGTTATCCGCATTGGGCGCCAGCCCCGCGCCTGACACCACCGAGAAGTGCCGCAGCTGTTTGGCCGCGTCGTGCAGCGCGGCGTTGAGGTTGCCGGCCCTTTTGTTGAACGCGGGCAGCTCGCCGGCAACGAACGGCAGACCGGGCAGCTGGAACGCATGCCTGAATTTTTCGACGAGCTGCACCAGCTGGCTGCGGTAAGCGGCGGCCTTTTCGGGGCTCGAGTTCGATTCGCCCTGATGCCAGAGAATGCCTTTCAAACGGCCGTCCTTCATGGCGAGGCGGGTGCGCAGTACGGCGTTGTTCCAGGGGTAGGAGCGGGTCTGCTCCCAGTATTCGTCGTTCAGCCAGTGCTCGATGCTGGAGCCGCCCGCGGCGCAAGGTATCAGGCCGATCACTGCGCCGGGGTCCTTCTTTATCATTTCGCGGGCAAAGCTCAAGCCGGGGCCAACGCCTGCCGCGCTTTTATCGAAATGCACGGGCGCTTTGGCGATCTCCCACTGCCCGTTCCGGTTGAGCAGCAGTATGCGCGGGTCGCCGATGGTGTCTTCCGGCGTGGGAATGCCTCTGCCCGCCATGTTCGACTGGCCGGCCAGCAGGTAAAGATGGAATTTTTTAGCGGGAGGCGCCGCCAGTTCCCTGCTTTTGGGAACGACCGCCCGTTGTGCATTTGCAGCGGCGGCGCAGACAAGGAGCGCCGCGAAAAGAACATGTTTTTTCATACGTGAAACGGTGGATGGTGTCTGATTGCAGGATAAAGATAATTTTTGAGGGCGGTTATTTTTGGGAAATGATGGGTCATTATTCATACAACACCTGGCAATTATCACAAAAGAACGTACGCCGCGCCGTTTTGCCCATATATTCCTTATGCGCCGGGATGTGACAGCGCGGGCAGATCCTTTTCGTATGGATCAGCCAGTGCTTTTTCAGCACGTATGCTTTTTTCCATTCCAGGAACTGGAAACTGTAATCCACCACGTCTTTCACCAGCTCGCTTCTTTTCCGGGCCGGCAGCTGCCCGACGCGCGTGGCGGGATGTACGCGGACGCGGAAGAGCACTTCATTTTTGATGATGTTCCCCGCGCCGGCGAAAATGCGTTGATCGAGGATCGCGTCGCAAACGAGCGTATCGGGTATCCTGCGGAGCTTGGCAAGCGCTTTCCGGTGCGACCAGGCGGGATTCATCACATCGGCGCTCCAGTCGTACAGGTCGTCGGGCGGTTCGTACAGGATGCGGATGGAGCTGGTGTAGAAGTTCACTTCCTGCTTCCCGAACCGCAGGCTCAGCCGCGGCGGCATGTCCTTCCGTTCGTTGATGCGGTACGTGCCGAACAGCAGGAAATGTATCCGGATAGTAAAGCCGGGAAAACAGATCAGCAATTCTTTCCCCCATGTTTTAATGGCTGTTATCTTTTGCCCTTTGATGTCAGGCAGTTCAATCCGTGTATTTCCTTCCACGGCGGTAACCTTTTTGCCGGTGAAAGGGGCGAGCAATTCTTTCAATATCACGAGCGATGGGCCTTCGGGCATGGTTTTGCATGGTTTGTTCGGGTATGAGGGGCAAGAATTGCACCGGTATGACCGCCGTAAAGCGTGTAAGTATGCGGACATAAAGATCCGTTCGTCTTCTGATATTGTTGAATTTTAGATAACTTGGGCGGCAACAAGTCAGGAGCTAATATATAAATGGATACGAACAAGGCCTCCACGGCAATTCTGCAAACAAAACAGCATTTCGGGATCCTCGACGGATTAAGGGGGATCGCTGCCCTGGCCGTGGTCATATTCCATTTTATGGAATGGGTGTACACCGATCCGGCCAAAAATTTTATCGGGCACGGTTTTTTAGCCGTCGATTTTTTCTTCTGTCTTTCAGGGTTCGTGATCGGGTATGCCTATGACGACCGTATCGCAAAAATGGGCGTTCTCGAATTTTTTAAATCGAGGGTCATCAGGCTGCACCCGCTGATCATCGCAGGATCGGTGCTGGGCCTGCTGGCATTCCTGTTCGACCCGTTTGGCGGTCAGCCCGAACTGTACAGCACCGGCAGGATCATCC
>CBINIO010000408.1:0-4398 GCA_966250725.1 uncultured Chitinophaga sp. | reverse complement strand
AGCTTCAGGATCGTCAACAAAATGCCCAAGCAGGACGTGATCACCGGCATACTGGTGGCGCTGATCACTATCTGGCTGCATAACCTCGCGCTGGCGGTGCTGATCGGCGTGGTCATCAGCGCGCTGGTGTTTGCCTGGGAAAGCGCCAAACGCATCCGCGCACGGAAATACGTTGACGGCGACGGCGTGAAACATTACGAGATCTATGGCCCGCTGTTTTTCGGCTCGGTAACGGCCTTCACCGAAAAGTTCGATGTGGCGGGCGACCCCGCGGAAGTGATCGTCGATTTCAGGGAAAGCCGCGTGGCGGACATGTCCGGCATCGAAGCGCTGAACAAGCTCACGGAAAAATACCGCAGCGCCGGTAAAACGCTGCATCTGCGCCATCTCAGCGAAGACTGCAGGCGTCTGCTGCACAACGCTTCCTCCGTTATCGAGGTGAACGTGATGGAAGACCCTTCGTACAAAGTGGCGGCGGACTGATCATTTATCCGCCCGTTTCATCAGGTAATAGCTGACGGCCACCAGGAAAATGATCCCCGGCAGCGCGAGGAACGTCCAGCTTAGCTGGCCGCGGTGCGCGTTCATGTACGATACGGAAAAGATGAGCATGATCACGAGGATCGCTTCCCAAAGCATCAGCTTCAGGTCGCGCAGGGTCTTTACGTCACGCAGCCAGGCCGGCATATCTTCTTCCAGCCGCACATCCACAAAGATCCGGTAAATGCCGAACGCGAAAATAAGCAGCACCAGCCCCACCAGGAAATTGTCCAGCGACTGCAGCAGCAATACCGCCGCTACTTCCGATTGGGGCGTGGGCGCGCTTTCAAAGAACGCGAGATAACCATGCACGGTTTTGATCGCGCCCATGCAAATGAACACCAACGCGTTCAAGGCACAGCAAACGCTGATCACGATATAGAGGATGCGGTAACGCAGCAGCTTCTTCATACCTGCAATGGTAGCGGTTTACACAACGAGCCTGCCGCCCGAAAGGACAATATTTTGTACGGATCGGTCTTTGTACCCGGCGGGAAATGGCACATAAAAAACACGGGCAGCGCCAATACGCTGCCCGTGCTGTTTTTCGCTGTCAGCCCTTGTTTCCGCGCGACTGATCGCCTTCCCATTCTATATTATCCGCCTCTTCTTCCGACAAATTGTTTTCCTCGAGGTCCTGCTCGTCGAGCACGGGCGCGCCGTCATCGTCCACGGCGGCGTTTTCGTTGAATGCGCCTTCGTTCTGCTGCGTTCCTTCGTCGCGAACGTCGAGATCGTCCGGCTGTTGCTGCTGCTGGGATTGTTTTGTGCTTTTCATAATGATCATTTTAGAACGAAGGTTCAAATCGCATGCTCGTCGTTAATGCCCTGCATGGCCGTTACCTGAAACGCTTTATTCGCAAGGGCCGGCACAACAGCCGCATGCCCGGCGCACGTGGAAAGTGAGGAACGGGCGCGCCAGATTGATGCGGGCGGTTAATGCTGAAGGGGTGATTTATCTACCATGGGAAGAAAAAAAGCATGGCTGTTAAGGCTCCCGGCGCGTTTTTCACAACTGGAATATTTGTTGAGACGAACAAAGGAAGCATACGATTGCCCTCACCATAAAAATCTTTGTTATGTTCTATCATGTAAAAGAACTTCAATTCAATGCAAGAGTATCCGAACCCGATCCCAGGTTCGCGGCCCTGCTGCTGGAACAGTTCGGCGGCGCCAACGGCGAGCTGGCGGCCGCGATGCGTTATTTTACGCAGGCCTTTGCGGCCAGGACCCCGCATCCCGACAAGTATGACCTGCTGATGGACATCGCCACGGAAGAGTTCAGTCATCTTGAGATCGTTGGCGCCACCATCCAGATGCTGCTGGCGGGCGTGAACGGCGAACTGAAAAACGCGGCGGACAACTCGGAGATCATGCAGCTGCTGGACGGCAAGGAGAACAAGGAAAACTTTATTCACCAGGCGATGATGGCCCCGCAGTTCCTGACCTCCACGGGCGGCGGCCCCGCCATCACTAACAGCCAGGGCGTACCCTGGTCGGCCGCCTACATCAACGGCGACTGCAACGGCGATCTGACGGTTGACCTCCGGTCGGACATTGCCGCCGAATCGCGCGCAAAGGTGACCTATGAATACCTCCTTCAATTCACCAACGACCCAGCAGTGCGCGAAACGCTGATGTTCCTCATGACGCGCGAAGTGGCCCATTTCCAGATGTTCGAAGCGGCGCTGGACAGCATTCAGCCGAACTTCCCGCCCGCCGTGCTGCAGAGCGACCCGCGTTACAGCAACCTCTATTTCAACATGAGCAACGGCTCCGCCGTACGCGGCCCCTGGAACGAAGGCGAAAGCTCGCAGCTCGGGGAAACCTGGCAATATATCGACGACCCGGTAAAACATGTGCTGGAAACGAACGGGCTGCTGAACTGCGAACCCAAAGGCACAACGCGGACGGTTGACGGCGTGATGGACAGGGACGTCGCGTTCAGCCAGGAAAAAAGCATGGAAATAAAAAGCGCCGTTCCGCCGGAGCAGCAGCAATGGAGCCAGAGCGCAATAGACGGAAACCTGTAAAACGATATGGAACAAACCGCGACACTGCATATTACTTATTACACCGATCCGCTTTGCTGCTGGAGCTGGGCCATGGAGCCCGCGTGGCGGAAGCTGCTGGCGTCGCTCGAAGGCCGCGTGAGCAGGAGATATTGTATGGGCGGGCTTTTGCAGGACTGGAAAAATTATCACGACCCCGAGCAGCACGTATCGCGCCCCATCCAGATGGGGCCGGTATGGCTGGATGCGAAATATGCTTCCGGCCAGCCGGTGAACGAACGCATCTGGCTGGCCGACCCGCCCGCGTCGAGCTACCCTGCCTGCCTGGCCGTGAAATGCGCGGGGCTGCAGTCGCCTGCGGCCGAAGAAGCCTACCTGTACGCGCTGCGAAAAGCGGTGATGGCGGATTGCAGGAACATCGCGAAAAAAGAGATATTGATCGCCGTTGCCCGTGAAACGGCAGCGGAAGGAACGTTGGATGCAGAGGCGTTTATAACAGACCTGGAGGCGGGAAACGGCCTCGAATCGTTCCGGGCCGACCTGCAGGAGACGGCTTACCGGAACATTCACCGTTTTCCCTCCATGGTCTTGCAATCCGCCGGCGGCGATGGCGTGGTCGTTAAAGGTTATCGCCCGCTGCCCGCATTGCTGGAAGCCGCGGAAAGGGTACTGGGCGTTCAAACGCCCGGCAGGCCCGAGCACGCCTGATGCCGGAACTGATCTTCTTCGCATTAAAGCCTCATGGCGGGCTTGCCGGCACTGTGCTGTATTACAAGCGGACCGGCTGAGCTATTGCTCCACCGTTATAAAGCCTCATGGCGGGCTTGCCGGCACCGTGCTGTATTACAAGCGGACCGGCTGAACTATCGTTCCACCGTTATGTTGAACGCCCCATCCAGCACGATCTTCCCTTCCGCTTCACCGCTTTCCAGCTTCAAACCTTTGATCCTGCCGGTCTTTCCTTTTGTAAGCAGATCGGACAATTGTTTGCCGCTGAGCTTTTTGCCGAATACTTCAAACGGCACTTTAAAACCGCAGACGTTGAAATTGCCGCATCCATAGGCCGTGTTGCCTTTTTTGAGCGAATGGGCCTTGCATTTGGGGCATTGCTGCTCTTCGGGCGTAAAGACCTTCTTCGGCGTTTTGGGCGCGGGTTCTTTTTCCGGCGGTGTTTCCGGCGCGATGGCGATGGCTTTGCCGGTCTCGTTCTTTACTTCCTGCGTGAGGTCCGTCACCATTTGTATCAGCTCCTGCTTGAAGGTCTCCATCGCGTATTCGCCTTTTTCGATCAGGCGCAGCTTGCGTTCCCAGTTGCCGGTGAGCTCGGGGCTTTTCAGCAGCTCGTTGCGGATGGTGTCTATGAGGTCGATGCCGGTTTGCGTGGCGAAGATGTTCTTCTTTTTTTTCTCGATGTATTTGCGGCGGAACAGCGTTTCGATGATGTTGGCGCGGGTGGACGGGCGGCCGATGCCGTTGTCTTTCAGCAGCTCGCGCATCTCCTCGTCGTCCACCTGCTTGCCGGCGGTTTCCATCGCGCGCAGCAGCGTGGCTTCGGTATAGGGTTTGGGCGGGGTGGTCTTCCCTTTGTGAATGCGCGGTTCGTGTGGGCCGCTTTCACCCACTTCGAATACGGGCAATATCTTTTCCGCTTCTTCCGGCTCCTCGCCTTCTTTCTGCGCGGGCACATCGCTGGCGTACACTTCTTTCCAGCCGGGTTCGAGTATCTGTTTGCCTGTGGCCTTAAATTCCACCTGCCCCACTTTCCCCAGCACGGTGGTGTTGGCGATCTTGCACTCGGGGTAAAAGGCGGCGATAAAACGGCGCGCCACGAGGTCGTACACCCGTT
>CBINIO010000407.1:0-4405 GCA_966250725.1 uncultured Chitinophaga sp. | reverse complement strand
TAGTGACACGATCCATCCATAGAAGGGTTAAAACAACATTAGAAAAATCACACAAAAGGTAGATATCAAATTCCCAACTGATTTCGTTATTTTAATATCAGACACTATTAAAATTCAACGCCATGACTGGAATCCTGCTCAATGCCCTCTGCATGGTAATTCTTATCCTGTCTTGTACATCACTAGCATGGGTTATGAAAAAATTTGGTAAATCAAACTAGATTGGGGTAAAACTTACTTTTTCAAATCCCGTTCAGCCGAGCGGGATTTTTTTCATAAATTTGCTCCAAGATCAGCCTCTGACATTCCGAAAATGAAGAACTGATCCAAATAAGGCAATAACTAAAAAAACCAAACGCCCCCTGAATCTTCAGGAGGCGTTTTTATCTTTTCAAACCAGGGGACCAAACAAAAGATACTTACCGGATGGATAAAGGCCGTGCAAAAATGGGTCAGTCACATGGAATGAAATAACCTCCACACACAGGAAGCTCACACGCAATTATCAGTTACGTCAGTTTCTTTGCCAATAAAGTTGAGTGATTATTGGATAAGGTTCTCATATTCCCCGGTCGCTCATAGCCCATACTGGTGTGCCATTTGCCTTAATGAATATACGAAAAAAATAGTGAAAACCCCCATTTTTAACAAAACGGGTTACCTTCGCATTTATGCATTATGTATCGGTGGAAGGGCTGGCAAAATCCTACGGCGTCACCCCCCTTTTTGAGAATATTTCCTTTCATATAGAAGAAGGCGACAAGATCGCCCTGGTAGCCCTCAACGGTACCGGCAAATCTACCCTCCTCAAGATCCTCTGCGGCAAGGAAACCGCCGATGAAGGTAAAGTCTGGATACATAAAGACGTTACGGTCGTTATGCTGGAGCAGTCGTCCAGCTTCAGGGAAAACCAGTCCGTGCTGGAAAACATCTTCGATCACGACCACCCCGTGCTCAATGCCATCAAGGATTACGAGCACCTCACCGACAACGGCGCCGAACCGGACGCGGGCATACTTACCGCGGCCATCGCCCGGATGGACGAGCTCAACGCCTGGCATTTCGACAGCAAGGTGAAGCAGATCCTCGGCAAACTTAACATCCACCATCTCGATCAGTCCGTGGGCACCCTTTCGGGCGGTCAGCAGAAACGGGTGGCGCTGGCTAAAGTGCTGATAGACATCGGGTTTGAGCACAAACACACCCTCCTCATCATGGACGAGCCCACCAACCACCTGGACGTAAGCATGATCGAATGGCTGGAAAATTACCTCGACCAGGAAAACGTGACCCTGCTGCTGGTCACCCACGACCGTTACTTCCTCGACAGCGTGTGCAACGAGATCATGGAGCTGGACAACCAGCAGCTTTACATCTACAAAGGCGATTACGAGAACTACCTCGAGAAAAAAGCCGCCCGCGAAGAATCCGACCGGTCCAGCACCGAAAAGGCCCGTAACCTGTACCGCAAGGAGCTGGAATGGATGCGCAAACAGCCGAAAGCCCGCACCACCAAGTCAAAATCCCGGCAGGACGCCTTTTATGACGTCAAGGAACGGGCCGCCAAACGCATCGAACAGCAGCAGCTGGAGCTGAACGTAAAAATGACCCGTCTCGGCGGAAAGATCCTCGAGCTGAAAAAAGTGTACAAGGCCTACGGCCAGCTGCAGATCCTGAAAGGCTTCGATTATACGTTCAAAAAGGGCGAACGCGTGGGAGTGGTCGGGAAAAACGGCGTGGGGAAATCCACCTTCCTCAACATGCTCATGGGTACGGAGGCGGCGGATTCAGGGAAGATCAATGTGGGTGATACCGTGGTTTTTGGCAATTATTCCCAGCAGGGGCTGGTAGTGAAGGAAGATATGCGGGTGATAGAATTCGTGAAGAACATCGCGGAAAACTTCCCGCTGGCTGACGGTACGAAGGTAAGCGCCGCCCAGTTCCTGCAGCTTTTCCTGTTCACGCCGGAAAAACAATACACCTATATTTCCAAACTCAGCGGTGGGGAGAAACGCAGGCTGCATTTGCTGTCCATTCTCTTCCGCAACCCCAATTTCCTCATTCTCGACGAACCGACCAACGACCTCGACCTGCCCACGCTCAGCATCCTGGAAGAGTTCCTGCAAAGCTACCAGGGCTGCATCGTGATCGTGAGCCACGACCGGTATTTTATGGACAAGCTGGTGGATCACCTGTTTGTGTTCGAAGGCGGCGGCGAGGTGCGTGACTTCCCGGGCAACTATACCCAGTACCGCGAATGGGAAAAAGACCAGGAAAAGCTGAAATCCGCGGAAGCCGCTCCCAAACCTGTTGAAACTGCCAGCGCCGCCGCACCTGCCAAAGGCCGTAAAATGTCGTTCAAGGAAAAACGCGAGCTGGAGCTGCTGGAAAAAGAGATCGAAGCGATGGAACAGGAGAAAAAGCAGCTGGAAGACCAGCTGACGCAAGGTACGCTGCCCTACGAGCAATTGCAAACCGCTTCCAACCGCATCGGCGAGCTGCTGGAGCTGCTCGATGAAAAAGGTATGCGCTGGCTGGAGCTAAGCGAGCTATCGGCATAATTATTTTAATATTACCTTTGCCGGAATCTTTTTTAAAACCTCATTGAATGAAAAAAGCATTAATCACAGGTATCACCGGCCAGGATGGCGCATACTTAACCGAATTATTGCTGAAAAAAAACTATGAAGTACACGGCATCAAACGCCGCAGTTCTTTGTTCAACACCGATAGGATCGATCACCTCTACCAGGACCCGCATGAAAAAAACGTGCATCTCAAGCTGCATTATGGCGATCTGGCTGATTCAACCAACGTTATCCGTATCATCCAGGAGGTGCAGCCCGATGAAATATACAACCTCGGCGCCATGAGCCACGTTCAGGTAAGTTTCGAAACACCCGAATATGCCGCGGACGTAGACGGCATCGGCACTCTCCGCATCCTGGAAGCGGTGCGCCTGCTGGGACTGACGCAAAAAACAAAGATCTACCAGGCCTCCACTTCAGAGCTGTACGGGCTCGTGCAGGAAGTGCCGCAATCCGAAAAAACGCCTTTCTACCCCCGTTCCCCTTATGCAGTAGCCAAAATGTACGCTTACTGGATCACCGTGAATTACCGGGAAGCCTATAACATGTTCGCCTGCAACGGTATTCTTTTTAACCACGAAAGCCCGCTGCGCGGGGAAACCTTCGTTACCCGCAAGATCACCCGCGGCGTGGCAAAGATCGCGCTCGGCATGCAGGACAAGCTCTACATGGGCAACCTCGACGCCAAACGCGACTGGGGCCACGCCAAAGATTACGTAAATGCCATGTGGCTGATCCTGCAGCAGGACAAACCCGAAGACTTTGTGATCGCCACCGGCGAAACCAATACCGTACGCGATTTTATCCGGCTCAGCTTTGCCGAAGTAGGCGTGGAGCTGGAATTCAAAGGCAGCGGCGCGGATGAAAAAGGTATCGTGAAAAGCAGCTCCAATACGGACTTTGCACTTACGCCCGGTCAGGAAGTAGTGGCGGTGGACCCGCGTTATTTCCGGCCGACCGAAGTGGAGCTGCTCATCGGCGACCCTGCCAAAGCGCAAACCGTTCTTGGCTGGAAGCCCCAGTACGATCTCGCTTCGCTGGTAAAAGAAATGGTGGCGGCCGACCTGGAGCTGTTCCGCCGCGAAAAACTGCTGAAAGACGCAGGGTATAAAGTATTAAACCAGTTCGAATAATTTTTATGCAGGTACAGGACAGGATATATATCGCCGGGCATCGCGGCATGGTAGGCTCCGCCATAAAAAGAAGGCTGGAGAAGGAAGGGTTCAGCCATTTCATCACCCGCACCTCTTCGGAGCTTGATCTCCGCGACCAGACCGCCGTGGCGGCTTTCTTCGAGAAGGAAAAACCGGACCACGTGTTTCTCGCAGCGGCGAAAGTGGGCGGCATCGTAGCGAATAATACCTATCGCGGGGAATTCATCTACGACAACCTGATGATCCAGAACAACGTGATCCATCATGCCTACCTGAACGGCGTGAAAAAACTCATGTTCCTCGGCTCGTCCTGCATTTATCCCAAACTGGCGCCGCAGCCGCTGAAGGAAGAATACCTGCTTACCGGTCTGCTCGAGCCCACCAACGAACCCTACGCCATCGCCAAGATCGCCGGCATCAAACTTTGCGATGCCTACCGCAGTCAGTATGGCGCGCAGTTCATTTCCGTGATGCCCACCAATCTTTACGGGCCGAACGATAACTACGACCTGCAAACCTCGCATGTGCTGCCGGCGCTGCTGCGCAAGTTCCACGAAGCAAAACTGGCCAATGCCCCCGAAGTGACCATCTGGGGCTCCGGTACGCCGCTGCGCGAGTTCCTGCATGCGGACGATATGGCGGACGCCTGTTATTTCCTGATGC
>CBINIO010000406.1:0-4440 GCA_966250725.1 uncultured Chitinophaga sp. | reverse complement strand
TGTTCCCAGTTCGCCATCCCTTCGTTGATAAAGGTGATGGTGGTGCTGAGGATGCAGCCGAAAAGCACCGCCCACCAGTACATATGCGGCTTCACCTCGCAGGAAATAAAGCCGGCCTGCGGCGAAAGGGCCAGCAGCCCGGCCACGCTGCCGATGTTCATCAGGTAAAACACGGGCAGCATCACGGAAATGCGGCGGAACAGGTCGTTGCCCGCGGGAATGCGGTTGCGGATGAACACGGCCACGATGCCAAAAAGGAGGTAGATAAAAAGGAAATAAACGCCGCTGCTGAAAAAGGTGCTGGCGAAATCGCCGATGGAGCGCCAGATGCAGCTGCCGTATATGACCAGGTTCATGATCACGATGTAAGGGGCCATGACCCATACGAACACGAGCGGTTCCTTCCGGCTGTATCTTTTGAGGCGCATGTTATAAATGTATTAAAAACCGGCATTTCTGGAGGCCGGAACTGTATGAATTGAGAAAAATGGCGTATGAATTGCGCGGGCGCGGCCGCTGGCGCAAACGGTCAAAAAAACTTACATTTAAGGGACGGGGGACGGATATGTATCTTTTCCCCGTTCTTCAACCCGCAAAACCTGTAAGCACATACGCGATATGCTCGAGAATTTTACGCAATACCTCGCCCTCATCATCATCATCCTTTTCCTCGTGATGCTGGCCCAGAAACTGAAGATCGCCTACCCTATCGTGCTCGTGCTGGGCGGCCTGGCGCTTTGCGCCGTTCCCGGCATGGACGTCAGCATCGATCCCGAGCTGATCTTCGTGATATTCCTGCCGCCGCTGCTGTACGAAGCGGCCTGGTACACCTCCTGGAAAGATCTCTGGCGCTGGCGGCGCATCATCTCCAGCTTTGCGTTCCTCATCGTGATCGTGACCTCGTTCGTGGTGGCGCTGGTGTCCAGCTCGCTGATACCCGGCTTTACGCTGGCGCTGGGCTTCCTGCTCGGCGGCATCGTAAGCCCGCCGGACGCCGTGTCCGCCACCTCCGTGATGCAGTCCGTCAAAGCGCCCAAACGCCTCTCCGCCATCCTCGAAGGCGAAAGCCTGCTCAACGACGCGTCGAGCCTCATCGTGTTCCGCTTCGCGCTGGCGGCGGTGGAAACCGGGCAGTTCGTATTCCGCGACGCGGCCCTCAGCTTTGTGATCGTGATCGTGATGGGCATACTGATCGGCGTGGCCATCGGCATGATCTATTACGCCATTCACCGCTGGCTGCCCACCACGCCCAATATGGACATCGTGCTCACCTTCACCGCGCCTTACGTAATGTACATCGCGGCGGAGGCCTTTCACTTCTCCGGCGTGCTGGCCGTGGTGAGCGGCGGGCTTTACCTTTCGGCGCGCAGCCATCTTTTTCTCAGCACGGCCAGCCGGGTGCGGGGCAGCAATGTATGGTCCACCATCGGCTTCGTGCTCAACGGCATCGTGTTCATGCTCATCGGTCTTGAGCTGCCGGTGATCGTGCGCGGCCTCGGCGAAGTGAGCATCGGCACGGCCATCTGGTACGGCGTGCTGATCACGGTGGTGCTGATGCTGGCCCGCCTGCTCAGCACGATGGGCGCTTCCGTGTTCACCGTTTTTATCAGCCGGTTCATTACCACGGCAGACAGCCGGCCCGGCTGGAAAGGCCCGCTGCTGTTCGGATGGGCGGGCATGCGCGGCGTGGTGTCGCTGGCGGCGGCGCTTTCCATTCCGCTCACCCTCGAAAGCGGCCTGCCTTTCCCGCAGCGCAACCTGATACTCTTTATCACCTTCACCGTAATACTGCTCACCCTCGTGGTGCAGGGCCTTACGCTGCCGCCGCTGGTGCGTTGGGTGAAGATGGAAGATCCCGACTTCCGGAAAACGCCGGAGGAGCAGGAAAAGGACCTGCGCATGCAGCTGTCCGGCATCAGCCTCCGGTACCTCAACGAACATCATGGCGATGCGGTGAGCAACAGCAAACCCCTGCAATACCTGAAAAGCCGCTTTGAGAACGACCAGTTCGAACCGGCGGACGGATCGGGCGAGGAAACCGTGGCGCAGTACCGGGAAGTGTACCGGCAATTGCTCGCTCATCAAAGGAAATCGCTGCATCACATCAACAAACAACAGCAGGTAAGCGGGGAAATGGTGCGGAAATACCTTACCCTGCTCGATCTTGAGGAAGAAAAGCTGCGGATGAAATATGAAGGGGATTAAGAATTTCATTTTTCAGCCCGAATTCTCTACTTTACAGCAGACATGGGGTTTGAGATGAGCGATTTTTCCATCTATACTGACAGTGAACTTTTGCACCACCTGAACACGGGCAGCCGCGGCGCATTCGACGAAATTTACCGCCGGCACTGGCATGCCATGTACCGTACCGCTTTTGTTGTGCTGAAGGACGAGGCCGCCTGCATGGACGTGCTGCAGGACGTGTTCGTATGGGTATGGGAGCACCGCGAAGGGCTGCAGGTCAGCGTGCTGAAAGCGTACCTCGTGATGGCCGTGCGTTACAAGGTATCCAATTATATCCGCCGGAACCGCGTGCATGCCGGCTTTTTTGAGCAGGTCGAAAAGCTGGAAGTAGCGGAAGAAACCGTTTCGCCGGTGGAGCTGAAGGAATTGCGCGCCATCATCGGGCAGTTCACCCTCAAGCTGCCCGAACGCTGCCAGCAGGTGTTTTACCTGAGCCGCTTTGAATATCTTTCCAACAAAGAGATCGCCGAAAGACTGGGCGTTTCCGAAAAAACCGTGGAGAACCAGCTCACCATCGCCCTCCGCAAGCTGCGCATCAAGCTCGGCAGCCTTTCCGCCTTCAACATTTTCCTTTGACCGTTCGTTTTCCAAAAAAAAAAATTTTCCCGCTTTGGGGGGAAGGGCTTTTTAATGTGCCTATAGAGGTACAAGGCCCGTTATGCAAAAAAAGGAATTCATCGAACTGTCAGCCAGAATACACAATGGCACTGCCTCCCAGGCGGACATTCTCCGCTACAACGCCTATCTGAACGGGCTGCAGCAGGAAGCCGCCGAACCCGCCTACCCGGACGGGCAGCCGCTGCTGGACAGGATCCATTCCGCCATCGATCATCAAACAAAAGTGCGCCCGCTGGGCTTCTGGCTGCGCGCCGCCGTGGTGGCCGCCGTAATTGCAGGCGCGGGCACCTGGTTCTTTGCCTCGAGGAACGCTCCGATGCGGCAGCCCGTGGCGCAGCAGGCCGCCAGACAGGATGTGGCGCCCGGCGGCAACAAAGCCTACCTCACGCTGGCGGACGGCAGCCGCATCGGGCTGGAGGACGCCAAAACCGGCCAGCTGGCGCTGCAAAACGGCATGCGCATCACCAAGACCCAAAGCGGCGAGATCATCTACGAATCCGATACTTCACGGAAAACCGTTGCCGGAGCGGCGGTATCCTATAATGAATTGACCGTGCCGCGCGGCGGCCAGTTCCGCCTGCTTCTGCCCGACGGAAGCAGGGTTTGGCTCAACGCCGAATCATCCCTGCGCTTCCCGACGGCCTTTACCGCAAAAGAACGTACCGTGGAGCTGCGCGGAGAAGGATATTTTGAAGTGGCGAAAAACGCGCGTCAACCTTTCATCGTCACCACCGAAACGCAAAAAGTGACCGTGCTGGGCACGCACTTCAATGTGCAGGCTTATCCCGGCGAGCCCGGCGTGCGCACCACCCTGCTGGAAGGCAAGGTGGAAGTGGCTTCCGGCGCCGCAAGGCAGCTGCTGGCGCCCGGCGAGCAATGCAGGCTGAACGTACGCTCCGGCCGCATGCATACCGTCAATGTGGATACCGAAGATGCGGTGGCATGGAAGAACGGGTATTTTATTTTCAACGAAACGTCCATAAAAGAAGTATTACGGCAGCTGTCACGCTGGTACAACGTGGAGGCGGACCTCAGCCGGGTGCCTGACGTCACCTACAACGGCACCATCCCGCGGGACGTGCCATTGTCAAAAGCCATGGACATGCTGGAACTGACGGGCGGGGTGCATTTAAAGCTGGAAGGACGGACGATCAGCGCGAGATAAAACTTAACATATATGCAAGCATAGAAACAACCAAAATCAGGTAACCGGTTACGCGCCAACGTAACCGGTTGTGCCAGGTAACTATTACACGTTCTGAAACATTTATTTAATCACCTAACAACACAAATGTATGAATTTGAAGATTCATCCACGGGGATTGTTTTGCCCCGGTTTCAAGGGTCTTTTAAAGCTGCTGGGGTGTTCCCATAGCTCCGCTACCAGATCAATTATACTCGCTATGAGTACGAGCCGCACGGCGAGTTCCCATAGCTCCGCTACCAGATCAATTATTCTCGCTATGAGTACGAGCCGCATGGCGAGTTCCCATAGCTCCGCTACCAGATCAATTATTCTTGCTATGAGTACGAGCCGCATGGCGAGTTCCCATAGCTCCGCTACCAGATCAATTA
>CBINIO010000405.1:0-4457 GCA_966250725.1 uncultured Chitinophaga sp. | reverse complement strand
ATTTGTAGCTGACGGTCTCACCTTCGACGATGTTTTACTTGTACCGGCTTACTCGGAAGTGCTGCCAAGAGAAGTGAACATCTCCTCACAACTTACCAAAAACCTTCGTATCAACAGTCCCATGGTCTCTGCCGCCATGGACACCGTAACCGAAGCCACGCTGGCGATCGCGATCGCGCGGGAAGGCGGTATCGGCATCCTGCACAAGAACATGAGCGTGGAAAAACAGGCGGAGCTGGTAAGAAAAGTGAAACGCAGCGAAAGCGGCATGATCCTCGACCCGCTTACCCTCAGCGCAGATTCCACCGTAGGCCAGGCCCTCCGCATGATGAAGGAAAACGGCATCGGCGGCATTCCCATCGTAAACGGCGACAAAAAGCTCATCGGCATCCTCACCAACCGCGACCTTCGTTTTGAAAAGGCCAACACCAAAAGGATGATCAGCGAGGTAATGACCAAAGACAACCTCATCACCGCACCCGAAGGCACCGATCTGAAAAAAGCAGAAAAGATCCTCCAGCAGCACCGCATCGAGAAGCTGCCGGTCGTAAATAAACAAGGCAAGCTGGTAGGGCTCATCACCTACCGCGACATTATCCAGCTCACCAGCTTCCCCAACGCCGCCAAAGACAATTACGGCAGGCTGCTGGTAGGCGCCGCCCTCGGCATTACGCCGGACCTGCAAGACCGCGCCGCCGCGCTGCTGCATGTAGGCGTGGACGTTGTAACGCTTGATAGTGCGCACGGCCACTCCGTGTATGTGCTGGAAGCGCTGAAAAAACTCAAAAAATCCTTCCCCAAGCTGCAGGTGATAGGCGGCAACGTAGCCACCGCGGCCGGTGCGCTGGCCCTCGCGGCCGCAGGCGCCGATGCCGTGAAAGTAGGCGTAGGTCCCGGTTCCATCTGTACCACCCGCGTAGTGACCGGCGCCGGTTTCCCGCAGCTTTCCGCCATCCTTGACGCATCGCAGGCGCTGAAAAAAGCCGGCATCCCCGTGATCGCCGACGGCGGCATCCGCTACACCGGCGATATGGTGAAAGCCCTGGCGGCAGGCGCATCCACCGTGATGGCAGGTTCCATCTTCGCGGGCGTGGAAGAAAGCCCCGGAGAGACCATCATTTACGAAGGCCGTAAATTCAAATCATACCGCGGCATGGGCTCCATCGAAGCGATGGCCGAAGGCAGCAAGGACCGTTATTTCCAGGATGTGGAAGCGGATATCAAGAAGCTCGTGCCCGAAGGCATCGTGGGGCGCGTACCTTATAAAGGCACGCTGGCCGAAGTCGTTCAGCAGTTTGTTGGCGGGTTGCGCGCCGGTATGGGGTATGTGGGCGCGAAGGACATCAAAAACCTGCAGGATGCACAGTTCGTAAAGATCACTTCCGCTACCGTGAAGGAAAATCACCCGCACGATGTGGTGATCACCAAGGAAGCTCCGAACTATAGCAGGTAATTTTTTTTAAAATAATCCGCAGATATAAGGCGCGCCGGTCAAACGGCGCGCTTTTTTTATGAGGACGGCTATACGATTTTAGTATCCCACATACGCCACCGCCCGAAATCGCGTTTTAGTGTTTACATTTTTCCTTTATACATTTGAAAGATGAATGCAATCCTGCGAAAACGTCTCCCCCTCCTGCTCAGTATCTTATCGGGGCTGCTCATGTGGGGCGGATGGCCTACCTCACCGCTGACCTTTCTTGTCTTTATCGGCCTGACGCCCCTGCTCGCCATTACCGACCGGGTGAAAGACGGCCGCGCTTATTTCGGCCTGCTGTTCCTCGCCTTCTGGATATGGAATACCGGCACCACCTGGTGGGTAGGCAATACTACCGTACCGGCCAGCGGCATCTTCGCCAATGCTTTTAACGCCCTGCTGATGACCATTCCATGGTGGGGCTACAAACGCGCCCGTCTCCGAACGGGCCGGCTCACCGGTTATTTTGCACTGATCGTATACTGGCTTACTTTTGAATATATTCACCAGCAATGGGAGCTCAGCTGGCCCTGGCTTACGCTGGGCAACGCTTTCGCGATGCGCCCGGCCTGGGTGCAATGGTACGAGTACACCGGTACCATGGGCGGCAGCTTGTGGGTGTTGCTGATGAATATTCTCGTCTACCAGGCCTGGCGCCGCGGCCAGCACGAGCCGGGCTGGTTCTTCCTCTGGAAAGAAGGCTGGAAACCCTTGCTGCTGCTGGCTCTCCCGCTGGCGATCTCGTACGGCGTAATTACCGGAGAATCGGAAGCCACCGAACCTTCAAAAAGCGTGGTGATCGTGCAGCCGAACATCGACCCTTACGACGAAAAATTCTCCGACGGCGCGGCCATGGACCAGCTGCATACATTCCTCGCGCTTACCGAAGAAAAAACAGACAGCAGCACCCGCTTCGTGATCTGGCCCGAAACCGCGCTTTTCCCGCAGGGCGCCTGGGAACACCTGCTGAACGACCAGCCGGAAGTGATGGCGATACGGGCTTTTTTGAACCGGCACCCGCAGGTGAAGATCGTGACCGGTGCATCCACTTTCAAACGTTACCTGCCAACGGACGAAGTGCCTTCCACGGCAAGAGTAATGAACGGGGAAATTTATTACGACGCGTTTAACTCCACCCTGCAGATCGATACTTCGCTGAACATACAGGTCTATCACCAAGCGAAACTGGTGCCCGGCGTGGAGCTGACGCCCTACATGCGTTATCTGCCTTTTATGAAAAAGCTCGCGCTCGACCTGGGCGGTATTTCGGGCAGCTACGGGCTTACGCCGGGCGTACCGCTTTTTTTCAATCCTGACGAGCGGTGCAATATTTTTACGGCGATCTGTTATGAATCCGTGTACGGCGATTTTGTGGCGGAAAAAGTGCGGCAGGGCGCCAACCTGCTGGTCGTATGCACCAACGACGGATGGTGGGGCGATACGGAAGGCCACCGGCAGCATCTGCAATACGCCCGTCTCCGCGCGATAGAAACGCGCCGCTGGGTGGCACGCAGCGCCAATACCGGCATTTCCGCGTTCGTTTCCCCGCGGGGCGAGGTAATCAAGCCCCAGCCGTATTGGGAACCGGCTGTTATTCAACATGCTGTAACACCTTACTATCATCAAACGTTCTATGTAAAATATGGCGGCTTCACCGCCAAAGCTCCCCTGATCTTTTGTATATTGCTGGTAGCATATACTATTGTATTACGGGTAATCAGACGGCATTATGTGGAAAACATTTGACAACGGCGGCCATAACGGCGCTTACTGGACGGAAGGAGAAGGCAAGGCGGTGATACTTATCCATGGTTTTGGCGAAGACCAGTCCGTGTGGGAACACCAGACGGCATTTCTCCGCGTTCATTACCGCGTGCTCGTACCCGATCTTCCGGGCACCGGCCAGTCCGGCATCACCGATCCCCTTTCCATGGAAAGCATGGCGGAGTTCATCTACGGCATGATGAACGCCGAGGGCATCGGCCAGGCGACGGTGATCGGGCATAGCATGGGCGGGTACGTGGCGCTGGCCTTCGCGGAAAAATACCCGCAGCTGCTGGAAGGCCTCGGCCTGTTCAGCTCCACCGCCAGGCCGGACAGCGAGGAGAAAAAAGAAAGCCGCAGGAAATCCATCCGCATGCTTAACCAATATGGCGCGGAACAATTCCTCCGGCAGCTGCTTCCCAACATGTTCGCCGCCTCGTTCCGCATCAACCAGGGCGCCCGGGTGGACAACTTCATCCAGCAGGCCGCCAAAACGCCGGAAGAAACGCTGATCAGGTATTACGAAGCCATGATGGAAAGACCCGACCGCACGGCCGTGCTGAAAGAGATCAAAGTGCCCGTATTGTTCTTTATCGGGAAAGAAGACCAGGCCGTACCCCTCGACAATATCATGCCGCAGGTAACCATGCCGGCCGTCGCCAGCATTCATATCATAGACCAGGTGGGTCATACCGGCCATCTTGAAGTTTACGAAGAATCCAACCTGATACTTTACCAGTTCGTCGAATTCTGCCAACGGGCTGTTTAAAAACCATGTAGATTAACTGCCACCTTGCGGATCGTCTTTTTAATAACCATCCTGGGCCTGTTTTCACTGGCTGCGAGGGCCGACCATATCATCGGCGGAGAGATGTATTATAACTGGCGTTCGACCAGCGCCTCCGGCAATAATTACCGCATCACGCTCAAGCTCTTCGTGCGCTGCGACGCCACCGATTCGCAGATAGATCCGGAAGTGAACATCACGCTTTACGACGGCGCGGGCAATTATTACAATACGCTTCGCGACATCCAGCGCGGCAACCTGGAAAAATATACCGCCACCGATGTGGACCCTTGCATCATCAACCCGCCGTACGTATGTTACCAGATCGCATATTACACTGTGGACGTCATGCTGCCGGCCAATCCGAACGGGTATTACGCCACCTTCCAGCGGTGCTGCCGCCGTACCGGGCTGACCAATATCTTTTCC
>CBINIO010000404.1:0-4467 GCA_966250725.1 uncultured Chitinophaga sp. | reverse complement strand
GGCCATCTGGCTCGGGTGGTTCTGGCGCCCGCTGCGCGGGCTGATGCTGGCGGTGGAGCTGGAAGATTTTGCCGCGGTAAAAAAGGTGATCGCGCATTGCGTCGCCAACGGCGTGATCACCGACTGGTTCCTTTTCGCGGCCAGCGCCATCCGCATCGTGCCGCCGCTGATCATTTCGGAGGAGGAGATACGAGAGGCGTGCGGGGTTATTTTAGCGGGGCTGGATACTTTGTAAAAGTCAAGAGGAGGCAATACGACAGGCGTGCGGGGTTATTTTTATAAAAATCAATTTGAAAGCGCGAGCAAACCGGCTGCAATAGCCTGCTTGCGAACGCGGGGATCAAACAAATCCGCCGGTCATTGCAGCACGATCGGATGTATGCTCTCTGCATTATACTCCAAAAAAATCCTCCCGGGAAACCGGGAGGATCGTTAAACTGCTTATGAGAAAATTCAACTAAACAAATTTATTGCTGGCCTGCTTCCTGTTTCGCTTCGGACTTCATTTTGTCGTTGGCGAAGATGGAAAATTCCACACGGCGGTTCTGCGCGCGGTTCGCTTCGCTGTCGTTCGCAACTTTCGGCTGGGTTTCGCCATACCAGAACGTTTGCACGCGGTTGGCCGCTACGCCCTGCGCGATCAGGTAATTGGCTACCGATTTGGCGCGGCGCTCGGACAGCGAATAGTTGTAAGCGTCCGCACCGGTATCGTCGGTATGGCCTTCCACGCGAACATGCGTGTCCGGGTATTTGTTCAATACGCCTGCCAGCTCGCGGATATTGCTTTGCGCGGTGGCGGTGAGGTCTGATTTGTCAAAACCGAACAGCACGCCGGAATTGAACGTTACGTTGATACCTTCGCCTACGCGTTCAACGGTGGCGTTGGGCACTTCGTTCTTGATCTCTTCCGCCTGCTTGTCCATTTTCTTACCGATCAGCACACCGGCGGTACCGCCCACTGCCGCGCCGATGATGGCGCCCAGGGCCGTATTACCGGCTGCCTTGCCTATAACCGCACCGGCCGCTGCACCGCCGCCGGTACCTATCACCGCTCCTTTTTTCGTATTGTTCATTCCCTGCCAGGTGCTGCAGCTGCTGATCAAAAGCACACCCGCTAAAGCCGTTGCCACTAGTACATTCATTCGTTTCATCATAGTAAGTTTTATTTAGAGTGTTATAGCCTGAACAAATAGTTTGCCAAATCGGAGCGCTGTTTTATAAATCGTTGTGGATCATTGTGTTTAAAAACAAAATAAAACAGGCACACGTATGCTTTCGCCGCTGCCTGTTTTATGGGTCACTTGCCGAAAAGACCGCCCAGCAGGCCGCCCAATCCGCCGCTTCCCTGTTGTTGTTTGGCGCCGTTGCTGATCATCCCCATCAGGTCCTGCATGTCCACATCGCCATCCCCGTCCTTGTCGAGCCCGCCGGCAAATTTGCCGAGCAGCCCGCCGAGGTTCATACCGTTGGTAGAGCCGCCGGTAAGGGAGCTGAAAATGCTGTCAAGCGAAAACCCGCTGTCCGAAGGGTCGTTGGTTTTTTTCACCAGCGATCCGAGCACGGAGGGTATCAGCGATCCGGCAATGGATGCGGCCGCGCCGCTGTTGAGGTTGAACTTCTGGGTGAGGCTGCTGATGAGGTTACCGGAAATGTTATTCACGACGGGGTTTTGTGAATCGATCTGGCCGTTGCTGTTGAACAGGCCCATTACTTCTTTTACATTCCCGTTGGCAAGGGCATCCTGCAGACCGGAAGCGATTGAATGCGTGGCTTCGCCGATCACCGCGTCGTTCTGTTCATTGGGAACGGCGGGATTAGCCACCACGGCGTCCTGCGCGTTTTCGCGCACCAGCTGGATTAATTGGTCGAGCATTTTTATATGGTTTAGGTTGGAAGAAAACTGAGGTCACCGGTTATTATGCATATTTACTATCTGACAAACGGTTCCTGGCATTTGTAGCATAATAACACTTCCGCCGAACAAATTGTTGCGGGAATTGTTTTGAGCGCCGGCCGGCGAATTATACCTGGTCCCCCGTCTTCATTTTTTCGGCGTTCTCCGCGAACTGGAGCGCCTGCACCATATCGTCTATCTCGCCGTTCATGAACGCGTCCATGTTGTATACGGTCATGCCGATACGATGGTCGGTAATGCGGCCCTGGGGGTAATTGTAAGTGCGGATCTTGGCGGAGCGGTCGCCGGTGCTCACGAGGCTTTTCCTTTTGGAAGCGATCGCGTCCTCATGCTTGCGCACGGCGGCTTCGTATATGCGGGTGCGTAACATGCGCATGGCGATGTCGCGGTTGGAGTGCTGGCTGCGGCCTTCCTGGCATTCCACCACCACGCCGGTGGGGACGTGCGTAAGCCTTACGGCGGACTCGGTTTTGTTTACGTGCTGGCCGCCCGCGCCGGAAGACCGGAAAGTGTCCATCTTGATGTCCGCCTCGCGGATCTCCACGTCCACATCGTCCGCTTCGGGTAGCACGGCCACCGTGGCCGCGGACGTATGCACCCGGCCGCTCGCTTCGGTGGCGGGTACGCGCTGCACGCGGTGTACGCCCGACTCGAACTTGAGCGTGCCGTACACATCGTCGCCCGTCACTTCCACCACTACTTCCTTGTAACCGCCCGCGCCGCCGGCGTTTTCGTTCATGATCGAGGTTTTCCAGCCTTTGTACTCGCAGTAGCGCAGGTACATGCGCAGCAGGTCGCCGGCAAACAGCGCCGCTTCGTCGCCGCCCGTGCCGCCCCTGATCTCGAGGATGGCGTTCCTTTCGTCCTGCGGGTCCTTCGGGATCAGCAGGTTGCGGATGTCAGCCTCCATGCCCTCTTTCTGCTCCTGCAGGCTTTCCGTCTCCTCCTTCGCGAGCTCGCGCATCTCCTCGTCGCCGCTTTCCAGCACTTCTTTGTTAAAAGCGATGGAATCCAGCAGGTTGCGGTAAGCATCGTACGCTTTTACGATCTTCTCAAGCTGGCGGTATTCCTTGCTGAGCTTGCTGAACTGTTTGTTATCTTTTACCACTTCAGGGTTGGTAAGCGCCAGGGCTACCTGTTCGTACCGGCCTTTGATGGCATCCAATTTATCGATCATAATAAAATTTCTGTTTCCTGAAAGCGTTTACAGGCTGCGGCGGACTATTATCATTCAGATAAATTGCCGTATTTCGTAATCGCTTCGGGTTGCAAAATTACGTTTTTGCCCATTAATAAAAAGGGGGAAGCAGCCCGTTGATTTTTTAACCAATTCGGAAAACATGATCAAGCTAACAGCAGGGGATATATTCGACGGGCAAAAGTTCCTGGGGGCGGACCGCTGCCTCATTCTCGACGAAACGGGCACGGTATCCGCCATTGTGCCGCGCAGCTGGGCGGGCGACGGGATCATTGAAGTGGAAGGCTGGCTTTGCCCGGGATTTGTTAATACGCATTGTCATCTCGAATTAAGCCATATGCAGGGCGTGGTACCGGAAGGCACGGGTCTCCCGGCGTTCCTGCAGGCCGTCATGGAGCAGCGCGAGCTGCCCGCGGCGGACGCCGTGCAGGACGCCATGGACAAAGCCGCCGCCGCCATGCAGGCGGAAGGCGTGGCAGCCGTGGGCGACATCTGCAACACCGCCGTCAGCCTGCCGGTAAAAACGCGGCCGGGCATTTACTGGCACAATTTCGTGGAATGCATGGGTTTCTCGGACGCAGCCGCCCCGCGCCGGCTGGAACATTCGCTCGCCGTGCTGGCCGCTTTCAGGGAGAGAGGCCTGTCCAGCTCGCTCGTTCCCCATGCGCCGTATTCCGTATCCGAAACCCTGTTCAGGCTCATTGCCGCGCTGGAAAATAATTCCCCCATTTCCCTGCACAACCAGGAATCCGCGTCGGAAGACCTGCTGTACCGCTCCAAAACAGGCGCTTTCCTCGATTTCTACCAGCACTTCCATATGGATATCTCCGGTTTTGCGATGACGGGCAAGTCGAGCCTGCAGAGCTGGCTGCCGTATTTTTCATCTTCCCCCCGCCTGCTGCTGGTGCACAACACCTACACACCGGCGGAAGACATCCGTTTCGCGCTTTCCGGCGAACAGGAAATTTCCTGGTGCCTTTGCCCGAACGCCAACCTGTACATCGAGAACCGGCTGCCCGACATACCCGCGCTTATCAACGAAGGCGCGCACATCACGCTGGGCACGGACAGCCTCGCTTCCAACCGGCAGCTGTCCATGTGGGAAGAGATCAGCACCATCCGGCGCCATTTCCCCGGCATACCGATGGCCTCCATCCTGCAATGGGCCACGCTGAACGGGGCGCAGGCGCTGGGCATTTCTTCGCAGTACGGCAGCCTGGAAAAAGGGAAGAAACCGGGGCTCGTGCAAATACACAATGGTAACGCGAACGTATATACGATTTAATATTTTTACACCTCAATGCTATGAACGACTTCCTTAACCAGCAATTCATGGATAATTCCGTCAGGAACT
>CBINIO010000403.1:0-4480 GCA_966250725.1 uncultured Chitinophaga sp. | reverse complement strand
GTTTTGGCGGAGAGGAATACTTTTACGTCGCGGCGGGTGCGGATGTTGGTATTTCTTCTGAAACGCACTTCAAGCTTATCGCCTTCTTCCACCAGCTCCACTTCCGGCAAGATATTGTCCTCGCCTTCGAGCCGGACGGTATTGCTGCCGCCCTGGGTCACGTACACGTCCATGGAGCCGGATACTTCCAGCTGGGTGAAGGGGCCAACCTCGCGGGTCTCTTTTACAATATGGCCGCTTCCGCTAACGCTGTCGCAGGCTTGCAGGAAAGGAAGCGCAAAAAGCAGGGGCAGGGCAATAGTTGATGGCATTTTCATGATCGGGTCGGATTTGGGTAAGATTTGGCCCGGAAAATACAAAGAATTCTTCAGACCTCATGCTGCCGCCATTTTGCGGGTTTATCTGCCGAAAGCAAAATCCAAAGTCCGAAATTCCTTTATCTTTGCACCACCATGACAGAAAAGATACTGATCCTCGATTTCGGCTCCCAGTATACCCAGCTGATCGCGCGCTGCGTAAGGGAGTTGAACGTATATTGTGAAATACAGCCATGTACCAGGCCCATCCAATGGGAAGACAGCATTAAAGGCATCATCCTCTCCGGTTCTCCTTTTTCCGTAAACGATCCGCAGGCTCCCGTGGTGGACATCAAAGCCATGGCCGACCGCGTGCCCGTGCTCGGCGTTTGTTACGGCGCGCAGCTGATGGCCAAAGTGTTCGGCGGCGAAGTGGCCAAAAGCGCCCACCGCGAATACGGCCGCGCTACGCTTGAGCACAGTGACAAGGAAGAACCGCTCTTTTTCGATATTTCCCTTAAAAGCCAGGTATGGATGAGCCATGCGGACACGATCATCCGTCTGCCAGAGGCTTTCCTGCCCATCGCGCATACCGAGAACATACCGGTGGCGGCTTTTAAAAGCAATACCCTCGCCAAACACCCGCTGTTCGGCATCCAGTTCCACGCGGAAGTAACGCATTCGCTGGAAGGCAAGCAGATCCTCCGCAACTTCCTCGTGCACGTATGCGGCATCCACCAGGAATGGACGCCCGCGGCCTTCGTACAGGAAACCGTGGCCCGCATCAAAGCCGAAGTAGGCGATAAAAAAGTGGTGATGGCGCTTAGCGGCGGAGTGGATTCCACCGTGGCGGCAGAGCTGATCCACAAAGCCATCGGCGACAACCTCTATTGCGTGTTCGTGGACAACGGGCTGCTGCGCAAGAACGAGTTCGAGACCGTGCTGGATTCATACAAGCACATGGGGCTCAACGTAAAGGGCGTGAACGCCAAAGACCTGTTCTACGGGCAGCTCAGCGGCGTGAAAGACCCCGAAGAAAAACGCAAGATCATCGGCCGCCTCTTTATCGAGGTGTTCCAGCAGGAATCCGCCGAGCTGAAAGATATCGCCTTTCTCGGCCAGGGCACCATTTACCCTGACGTGATCGAATCCGTGTCCGTGAACGGCCCTTCCGCCACCATCAAAAGCCACCACAACGTGGGCGGCCTTCCCGAAAAAATGAAGATGGGCCTGGTGGAGCCGCTGCGTTTCCTGTTCAAGGACGAAGTGCGCCGCGTGGGGAAAGAGATCGGCATCAGCGACATCTTCCTGGCACGCCACCCCTTCCCCGGTCCCGGTCTCGCCATCCGCATCCTGGGCGACATCACGCCCGAAAAAGTAGCCATGCTGCAGGAAGCGGACGCCGTGTGGATCGACAACCTGAAGGAATCCGGGCTTTATAACCAGGTATGGCAGGCTGGCACCATCCTGCTGCCCGTGCAGAGCGTGGGCGTGATGGGTGACGAAAGGACCTACGAATTTACCGTCGCCCTGCGCGCGGTAACTTCCACCGACGGCATGACGGCCGACTGGGCGCATCTTCCGTATGAATTCCTCGCAAAAGTATCCAACGACATCATCAATAAAGTAAAGGGCATCAACCGCGTGGTGTACGACATCAGCTCCAAGCCGCCGGCCACCATCGAGTGGGAATAATTCCTTTATTATTGATATAAAATGGTGATTACGAACTGCGGATGGATTAAATTTTTCATCCGCCGTTCGTAATTTCTTTTTCCTGTGGAATGATTTTTGCAATTTTGGCAACATATGAACCTATCGAGAACATCCGGCAGACTTGCCTTCGCCCTTGCGGCGATGATGATGGTACAGGCCTGCAACATTTTCCGGCCCGCCGTCACCAAAACAGACGGCCCTCCTCCCGAGCTGAGCAAGCCTAAACCGGCCGAGCCGAAGCCGGAAGTAAAAGAACCCGAGGTAAAAGCGCCGCCGTTCAACGTGCCGGCCTTTGCAAAGGAAGTAAAGCGCGACAATTACACCGTCGCCGTGTTTACACCGCTTTTCCTGGATTCCGTTTTCGCCACCTCCATGGAGATCCCCGGCCGCACCATGCCCCGTTTCGTCATGCCCGGCCTGGAATTTTATGAAGGCGTGCAAATGGCGCTCGATTCGCTGGAAAACAGCGGCCTGCGCCTCACCGTGAAAGTGTTCGACAACAAAGGGAAATACAACGACGTGGCCGCCATCATACGCAGCCGCCAGCTCGATAACACCGATCTCATCATCGGCGCCGTGGGCTCGCCCGAATTCCAGCAGCTCAGCGATTACGCAAAAGAGAAACAGATCAACTTCGTGTCCGCCACCTATCCCAACGACGGCGGCGTAACCGACAATCCTTTCCTCGTGATCGCCAACAGCACGCTGCGCAGTCATGTGGAAGCCATACACGACTACGCGCAGAAAGCGTTCGCCAACAAAAACATCGTGGTGCTGCGCCGCAACACGAACTTTGAAGCCGGCATCGCCGCCAATATCAAATCCGCGTACGACAAGCTGAATTACGACAAAAAAAGCCGCGTGCGCGAGCTCGTATGGAGCGACGCCACCACCGAAAGCCAGCTCAGCCAGCTGCTGCTCACCGACCGGCCGAACGTGATCATCATCACCGCGCTGGACGAAGCGGGCGCCAAAAGCATCCTGCGCAAGCTGGCCGTTCAGAAAACCACTTACCCGATGCACATCTTCGGCATGCCCACCTGGGACATCATGAAGTTCAAAGAGCCCGAGTTCGTCGGCATGACGGTGTACTACTCCACGCCGTATTACAACGACAAAACGGACGTATACAGCAAATACGTGGGCGACCAGTTCAGGAAGATCTACAAAGCGCGCCCGTCCGACCTTGCGTTCAAAGGTTTCGAGCTGACCTGGTATTTTGTGAACCTGCTTCACCAGGACGGGTTGTATTTCAACAAAGACATGAACAAACCGGGTAACCGCGTGTTCACCACCTTCAATTTCCAGCCGGTGTATCTTGAAGACGGTGAAGAAACACCCGATTACTTTGAGAATAAAAATATTTATGTCATCATGAAGGGCGACAGCGCCGATTTCAGGATGAACACTGCGTTGTAGGCAGGAAAAGTATTTCTTAAAATGGAAGGGACCGCCGGCGAAGGCGGTCCTTTTTTGTGCGGTGAGCGCAACGCCTTCACCGCTTTTTATCTTAAATTAGATCATCCATGCAACCCGTACTCAGCTTTACAGACAGCGGCATTTACTGCCCCGCCGGCGACTTTTACATCGACCCCTGGAAGCCCGTGGAGCGCGCCGTGATCACTCATGCGCATGCCGACCATGCCCGTATGGGGAATAAAAAATATCTCTGCACCAATGCTTCCGTGCCCCTGCTGCAGCTGCGGCTCGGGCAGGATATTGCCGTGCAGGGCGCGGGCTGGGGAGAAACCGTTCAGATCAACGGCGCTGCCGTTTCTTTTCATCCCGCGGGGCATATGATCGGTTCCGCGCAGGTGAAAGTGACGGTGGGCGGGCAAAGCTGGGTGGCGAGCGGCGATTATAAAACGGAAAACGACGGCATCTCCGGCCAGTTCGAGCCCGTACGCTGTCATGTTTTTATCAGTGAAAGCACATTTGGCCTTCCTATTTACCACTGGCGGCCGCAGGCGGCGCTGTTCGGCGATATGGAAAACTGGGTGAAGGAAAACGAGACGGCTGGGAAAAACAGCATCCTGCTGGGATACAGCCTGGGCAAGGCGCAGCGGCTGCTCTATAACCTGAAACATACCGGCAAACGGTTTCTCGTGCACGGCGCCATCTTCAACGCGCACGAGGCCCTGCGCGCGGCCGGCTGGAACCTGCCGCCGGCAGAGCTGATCACGCCCGACACGCCCAAAGAACACTTTAAGAACAGCATCGTGATAGCCCCGCCGTCTACGGCGGACAGCAGTTGGATGCGCCGCTTCGCGCCTTACTCCCTCGGTGTTTGCAGCGGCTGGATGCAGGTGCGCGGCAACGCCCGCAGGCTCAATGCGGACGCGGGTTTCGCCATTTCCGACCATGCGGACTGGAAAGGGTTGCTTGCCACCGTACAGGCCACCGGTGCGGAAAAAGTATTCGTCACCCACGGTTTCAGCAGCGTACTGGCACGTTACCTGCAGGAAAAC
>CBINIO010000402.1:0-4486 GCA_966250725.1 uncultured Chitinophaga sp. | reverse complement strand
ATCGGCGCGAGCTACAACCTGCTGTTCAGGAACAATATGAACTTTGCGGATTCCAGCTTTGGCAAACCCTCGATGTTCGACCGCCTGCAGGCCGGCATGCAGCACCAGATACCGCTCACGCTGTCCATCCCGCTGTTTAATAATATTACGCTGTCGCCCAGCATCAACTATACCGAAAAATGGTATATCCGCCAGCAGGTAATGTCGTGGAACGAGCAGCACCGGAATTACGATACCACTTACAACAGCGGCTTTTTCAGAAGCAGCGCCATGTCAACCGGCGCGTCCCTGGCTACCGCCATTTACGGGATGTTCGGCTTCAAGAATAAAAATTCAAAGGTGCAGGCCATCCGCCACGTAATGCGCCCCAGCATCGGGGTGAGCTATTCGCCCGACCTCGCCAGCAAGGATTATTATATGGTGCAGTCCGATACCACGGGCCGCATGAGCCGGTTCTCATACTACGACGGCGCGCCTTTCGGCCCGTCGGCGTCGGAAACCTTTGCCGGGCTTAACTTCGGGATAGACAACAACCTTGAGATGAAAGTGAGGTCGGACAAGGATACTTCCGGTTTCAAAAAGATCAAGATACTCGACGGTTTTGGTATAAACAGCAGCTACAACATCGTGGCGGATTCGTTCAAGCTCGCGCCGTTCAGCCTCAACGCGCGCACGAATCTTTTCGATAAGGTGAACATTTCCTTCAACGGCACGATCGATCCTTACCAGGTGGACAGGATGGGCTACCGCGTGGACAAATACGCCTGGGAAGGCGAGAAGTTCAGCATAGGCCGTCTTACGCAGGCCAATATCGCGATCAGCACCTCCTTCCAGAGCCAGGACGCCAAAAGCAAAGCCAAACACAAGCAGAAAGAGCAGCTGGAGGAAGAAGAAGGAGTGCTGCCCGAAGCGCAGCTGGAAGAGCAGCGGCGGCAGATGGAGCTGATGCGCGCGAACCCCGGCGATTACGTGGATTTCGACATACCCTGGCGCCTCGATCTTTCGTACAGTCTTAACTATAACCGCGGCCGCTCGCAGGACCGCCTGAGGGACACGACGATATTCACGCAGGGTTTGAATTTCAGCGGCGACTTCAGTCTTACGCCGAAATGGAAGATCATTATGAGCAGCGGTTTTGATTTCCGCCTCAAACAGGTATCCTACACCACGCTCACCGTTTCTCGCGACATGCACTGCTGGCAGATGAGCATCAACCTCGTGCCGTTTGGCTCTTACCGCCAGTTCAGCATCACCATCAACCCCAAAGCCGGCATCCTCCGCGATCTGCGGGTGAACCGAACGCGGCAGTTCCAGGAATTTTAGCGGGCCGGGCTATTATAATCGCTCTTTTGTTTTTCCTTCGATCAATTCTTTGGTGATGAGCTGAAGGTCTTTTTTCATCAGCGATACCAGTGCTTCCAGCTGATCGAGCATGCTGGAGCGGGTCTCGAGATCGTCCGCATCATAAACGCCTCCTTCCCCGAAATAAAGCCGCACCTTTTCATGGTCCGCCAGCGAAAGCTGGTCGAGCGCGATCCATCGTGTTTTCAGAGACGTCCTTAGCGAAGGTTTTGCCGTATCAAAAGGCAGGTTTAAATAATGCCAGATCACCGGCGGGAAATTGGCGGTGGAATCCGGCCCTGTCCAGATGTCCTGCAGGTGGTTTTTGGGGTGGGCGAAAGTTTCGTCTCGTTTTATCTTTAGCGAAAGAAAACCCAGCGTAGCTTCAGCGATGCCGCCGGCGATGCCGATCTCTTCGGACAGGTTCGCATCGCTGTCGGACAGGTTCAGGATGCCGACGGCCAAACCGGTGGCGGCGCCGGTAAGAATGGCCGCTACGGTGATGCGCTTCTCCGCTTTGTCCACTTTTTCCTGCAGCAATCCTTTCAGCTGGTCCGCCCTTTCTTCCTCGCAATCCAGTTGCGCCGCGGTGGCGGACACTTCGAGCGAGGCGAGGTCGATCTTCCCGGCGATCTGCTGTTTTAGCTCCAGCAGATGTACGCGGTCGTTTATATTCAGGTCCGGCTGGCTTTTTTCCTCCAGCAGCATCATGTCGTGAAGCGCCTGTTCGATATTTAACAGGCTTGCCATTTGCCAGCTTTTTCTGGAGAAGCGGGTCAGGTCTTTTTCCGTCAGCTCCGGCTGCAGATCGGGCGGGCTCCAGTCGTAATTGCGCGGGGTGGTAGGTGAACAGTTGCTTTGCGCCGGTTCCATCACGGTCTTTGAAGCCTGCCTGGAGGAGGAGCAGGAATACAATAACGGCAGCGCCAGCGCGGCGATAACCAGCATCTTTCTCGATCTTGTCATTGGCCTTCTTTTAAAAACAAACGGGTATTGTGTGTGGGCGCGCGGAATAGCGGAGCCTCATACAAACAGCCAGTGAGGGTAATTTAGGGAAATAATGTGGGAAAAAGACCGGCGCCGGCGCTTATGGAACGAAAATTTTAATCCGTATATTTAAGAATATGAAACCGGAAAATCCCTTGCCGCAGACCAATAAAAAAAGACTTTGGTTGTCCACGTCCGTCAGTGTAGCCGTTGCCGGTATACTCAGCTTCGCCGTTATCTATGTTACAGGATCGTATGGCTTCGCGCTTTTTTTGCTTACACCGTTTTTTCTCGGCATAAGCTCCGCCGTTATTTATGGTTACAATCAGCCCGTCAGCCGCCGTCAGGCAATGGGGGCGGGGCTTTGGTCGCTTGGCGTATTTTTGGCGTGGCTGCTTTTTTTCGGGTTGGAAGGCCTGATCTGTATCCTGATGGCCGTGCCCATCGTGGTGCCGGTCGCCCTGCTGGGCAGCGTGGCGGGGCATGCCTGTTTAAATAACAATAAACGAAAGAGCGCCGCGGTGATATTGTTGCTGACCGCGGCCATTCCCGCCACCGCTTTTATGGAGCGTGACCTGCGGCCGCCTTTGCGCGCGGTGGTCACTTCCATCGAGATCGATGCGCCGCCGCAGCTGGTATGGAAGCACGTGATCGCATTTCCCGCGCTGAAAGAGCCGGAAGAATTTATTTTTAAAACGGGCGTCGCTTACCCGGTGGATGCCACGATAGAAGGATCGGGCGTTGGCGCGGTGCGGCACTGCAATTTTACCACCGGAAGTTTTGTGGAGCCGGTGACGGTTTGGGATGAGCCGCGGCTGCTGCAATTCAATGTGGAAGCGCAGCCCGTGCCGCTGAAAGAGCTTAGTTTCCGGGAAGTGGACCCGCCGCACCTGCACGATTATTTTGTATCGGAGAAAGGCCAGTTCAGGCTGGTGAAGCTGCCCGGCGGGCGCACGTTGCTGGAGGGCACTACCTGGTATTATCACAACATCAAACCCGCGTTTTACTGGCGCTTGTGGAGCGACTACATCATCCACAAAATTCATCTCCGCGTGCTGGAACATATTAAAGCCAACTCGGAGCAGGGCTCACTAAGCGCCTATCCTAAAGAGATTTCTGAAATCATTTCCTCAAAAAGCAAATATTTTCCGGATAATACGCAAATGTCCATTGCCTTAGTCCAGGATGGAAAAACAAATTATTACGGAATTATAAAAGTAAACGACACCATAAAACCAATCGAAAATCAAAACAAAGTTTTTGAAATCGGTTCTATTACAAAAGTATTTACGTCAACCGTATTGGCTTCAATCGTAGAGGAAGGTAAAATCAAATTGACCGATGAGATTAACCCTTATTATCCATTTCCTTTTAAAGACAATATCAGACTGAAGTTTATAGATTTGGCAAATCATACTTCGGGCTTACCGCGATTGCCTGAGAACCTGGATCTGTCAAACGAAACCAATCCATATAAAAGCTATGGGAAAAAACAAATTGAAGACTATCTCAAAAATATTTTAAAACTTGAGAAAGAACCTGCGAAAAATTATTCCTACTCAAATTTAGGAGCGGGCTTGTTAGGTTATACGCTTGGATTATCTCAGAAAACGAGTTTTCAGGAGATATTGCAAAGCCGAGTTTTTGATAAGTACGAAATGAATAATTCATTTACAGATTCTCAGAAACCGGACAAGGAACTTGTAAAAGGGCAAAATCCAAACGGAGAAATTACCGCTAATTGGGATTTCGACGTATTGTTCGCGGCCGGCGGAATTTTATCTACAACAGCAGACCTGGTGAAATTTGCAACAGCGCAATTCAATCCTGAAAACACGGAGCTTGCATTGACAAGAAAACCTACATTTGATGTTAATGAAAATATGAAGATCGGTTTGGGCTGGCATCTCCTGAAATCAAAAAGCGGAAAGGACCTGGTTTGGCATAACGGGGGTACGGGAGGTTATTCTTCTTCTATCGCCATAAATACGAACGATAAAACAGCCGTTATCATTTTATCGAACGTTTCTGCCTTTCATCCTGAAATGGCAAATATTGATGAATTGTGTTTTGAATTAATGAACGAAATAGAAAGATTATAACTTCAGCCGATTACAAAACAATCCTTATCCCAAAAAAGTGAGGGCCGACCTTTTTG
>CBINIO010000401.1:0-4493 GCA_966250725.1 uncultured Chitinophaga sp. | reverse complement strand
CTTCACGAGGTCAACGTTCACAACAAAGTGCTCACCACTTACCTGGTGGAAAAGCTTAGCGTGTCCGAAGACACGATCCGCAGGGACCTTAACGAGCTGGCCGAAGCCGGCAGGATCATCAAGGTACATGGCGGCGCGCTTTCCCGGTCGTTCCACAATTCTTCCCACACCGATATTTATTCCCTCGCCGAAAAAAGACTGATCGCCCGCAAGGCGGTAAACCTCATCCAGGACGGCATGTTCGTATTCACCACGGGCGGCACCACCATTCTTGAAATGGCGCGCGTGCTGCCCGAGAACCTGCGCGCCACCTTTTTTACGGGCAGCCTGCCCGCCGCGTTCGAGTATGTAGCGCATCCGCATATAGACGTGATACTGATCGGCGACCGCCTTTCCAAGAATTCCAGGATCACCGTGGGCGGCGCGGCCATCGCGCAGATCCGCCAGGTGAAGGCCGACCTTTGCTTCCTGGGCACCAATGCCATAGATATCCATGCCGGTCTTACCGACAACGACATCGACGTCGTACAGGTAAAAAAAGCCATGGTGGAATCTTCATCCAGGGTTGTTTCCCTTTCCATTTCCGAAAAAGTAAATACCTCGCAGCGCCTCAAAGTTTGCAACGCAACGGACATAGACACGCTCATTACGGAATTAGACCCTGACGATATGCTGCTGAAACCTTACACTGCCGCGGGCATGGAGGTGATCTGACAAACACTTTAAAATAGCTTGTGAAAATGAAGAACGGCGCTTCCGGCGCCGTATCCTACCCCTGTACGCGAATATTTTTTCTATTTATCAACTCCCAAAATTTATTCGTTATGATCAATCCACTCAAAAAGCAACATGGCAGATGGAAAGCGTTCCCGCTATTCCTCATGCTGCAGCTGGCTGTCACGCTGGCCCTCGCGCAGGTGCGCATCAGCGGGAAGGTGACCGGCGCGGACGGTGCGCCGGTACCGGGCATTTCAGTACAGCTGCGCGGCACCACTACCGGGGCCAGCTCCGATGCGAACGGCCTGTACAGCTTTACGGCGAACGTGCAGCCGGGCAGCTATACGCTGGAGTTCACGGGCATCGGTTTTAAAACCGTCAGCAAAAACATCAGCGTAAGCGGCGCCACCGTTTCCGTCGATGCGGTCATGGAAGAGGACGTGCTGAATATGGACGAGATCGTGGTGATCGGCTCTTCCCTGCGGCAATCCAGGAAACAGCTGGGCAACACGGTAAATTCCGTCAGCTCCAAACAGCTGACGAACACCGGCTCCGGCAACATCGGCGCGGCGCTGCAGGGCAAAGTGCCCGGCGCGCAGATCACGCAGACGTCCGGCGACCCCTCCGGCGGCATTTCCGTGAGAATGCGCGGCACCAGCACCATCAAAGGCTCATCGGAACCGCTGTACGTAATAGACGGCGTGATCGTGAGCAACGCCACCACCAATGTGACCAACCTCAACGTAGGCAGCAGCTCCGACCAGGTGGGCACTAACCGCATGGCGGACATCAACCCGAACGACATCGAGAAAATAGACATCATACCGGGCGCTTCCGCTTCCGCCATTTACGGTTCCAGGGCCAGCAACGGCGTGGTGCTCATCACCACCAAAGCCGGCAAGGCCGGCAGGCTGACCATCGACTTCAGCACCGGCATCATGATGAACTCGCTTCGTAAAAAAGTGTACATCTCCACTTACGGCAAACAGTTCGGCTCCGCCACCCTCCGTCTCGGCAACATCAGCAACGGGCCGGGCAACACCGTCACCTATACCCGCGGCGACGGGCAGGTAAGGAACCTTTCCATCGACCTCGTGGACGTAACGCGTTACGATTACCAGGACCAGATCTTCCAGACCGGTCTTGGCACCGACAATTACCTCTCGCTGAGCGGCGGTACGGAAAAAACGAAATACTATTTCTCCGGCGGCTTTTACAAAAATGAAGGCATCATCCGCAACACCGATTTCCGAAGGTTCAATTTCAAAACAAGGATACAGCAGGTGATCAGCGAATACATCATGCTGAGCGGCGGCGTGGCGTACACCAACAGCTTCTCCAACGAAAAGCCCAACGGCAATGTGTTCTGGAGCCCCATCAACTCGGTGAACATCACGAACAACCTCTACAACATTGAAGAGCGCGATGCGGCCGGCAATCTCAAAGGCGTGGAGCCCACGCGTGTCAACCCGCTGAGCGTGATAGAAGACATGAAGCTCACGCAGGCGGTGAGCAGAACGATCAGCGATTTCCAGGTGAAGATCACGCCGGTGAAAGGGCTCAGTATCGACTACATTCTCGGCATCGACAATTTCAGCCAGGAAGGCAACAACCTGATCGAGCGGTACCCTTACATTTCCGCGCAGGAAGGGCTGGGATACGTAGCCGCGGCGACGGTGAACTCATTCCTCATCAACAACGACGTCAACGTTTCCTACAATGCCCAGCTGGGTGATTTCTCATCCCTTACTACGGCCGGCTTCAATCACCAGTATCAGAAGATCACCGGCCTGTATACCCAGGGGCGTGACCTGCTGAACGGCATCACCACCATCGAGGCCGCCGCCACCAAGCTTGACCCGCAGTATTCCGATGACCGGCGGCAGGTGTTCGGTGGATTTGTGCAGGAAACGTTCGGGTATAAGAACATCGTGTTCCTCACCGCCGCCGGCCGGATAGACGGCAGTACTTCTTTCCCCGAGGACACGCGCACCTATTTTTATCCAAAGCTCAGCGCCTCGTGGAACATCAGCGATATGGGCTTCTGGAAGGACATGAGCGGCAACTGGTTCAGCTCCGCGCGCTTGAGGGCTTCATGGGGGCGGGCCGGCAACCTTACGGGTATCGGCAGCTACGACAGATTTTCCAACTATTTGTCCGGCAGTCTGAACGGTTATGCCACCTATAATGTCGACGCCAGTCTTGGTAATGCCATTGTAGAACCCGAAAGGTCCAGCGAATTCGAGATCGGAACGGACCTCTCCTTCCTGAACAACCGGCTGGGCGTGATATTTACCGTGTACAACAAAAAGATCGTCGACTTCTCGCTGCTGGTAGACCGTGTACTGGCGCCGTCTTCCGGCGGCAGCAGGCGTGTTGAGAACGTGGGCGACCTGACCAATAAAGGATGGGAGCTCGGCATCAATGCCATGCCGGTAAACAGCAAAAATTTCACGTGGAATCTCGGCGGCTCGCTGAGCAGGAACAAGAACGAGGTGACCGGGTCCAGCCAGATAACACCCATCGCGCTGGCAAACGCGGCGGGCGCGCCCTCCGTGATACTGGCGGGCGAACCGCTGGGCGTTTTTTACGGCAACTACTTTGAACGCGACGCCAAAGGCGGCATCGCCACGGACGGCGAAGGGCGGCCCATCGCGGCGATCGACGATAAAAAAGTACTGCTGCGCAAAGTGATCGGCGACCCTAACCCGGAGTGGATATTGAGCTTCAACAACATGCTGACCTACAAGAAACTGAGCTTCAGCTTCCTGGTGGACGGGGCTTTGGGACAGGACGTGTTCAACGCGGACAGGCGCACCCGCCAGGGCGTTGGCATCGGCGATTACTCCGAAAGGGAGATCAAAGGAGAACTTCCCAGGGGCTACATTTTCGCGATATACAATACGGAAGAATGGCGTATTGAAGACGCCTCTTACGTGAAGCTCCGCGAAGTGGCCCTGTCCTACGAGCTGCCTTCCTTTGCGAAGTTCATCAGATCTTCTTCCATATCGCTGGTAGGCCGCAACCTTTTGAGCTTCGACGATTACGACGGGTACGATCCTGAAACCAACGCCGGCGGCAACAGCTCCGTGCTGCGCGGGATCGATTTCGGTAATGTGCCGATCCCTCGGACATTCCAGTTCACCTTCAAGGCCAGTTTCTAATCTCAAAACGCAACATCATGAAAAATATCAGGATAAAACGAACCGCTTTATTGCTCATGCTGGCAGCGACTTTCCCCCTTGCATCATGCAATAAAGAATATATCGATCCCAGCTCCGCGTCCGTACCCAGCGTAACTTCCAGCCCGGATGCATTGATGAACCTCTGCGCCGGTCTGCAAAGACGCTTTACCATCGGCCGCCAGAGCCCGTTGTATTGCGCGCCCATCGGCGGCGCTTATAGCGTGTATGCGTTGTATACGCTGAACATCGGCAACACCACCGAAAAAGAGCTCGAAACAGGCAAAGGCGCCATTTCGCTGAACAATTCCGTGGTCACGCAAATGTGGTCGCAGTGCCTGCTTACGCGCACCGAAGCCGAAACCGTGCTCGACAATCTCGACGTGGCCGTAGATCCCGCGGACAGGGTCGGGCTGAAAGCATATGCCAGCATTTTCTATGCGCTGAGCATGGGCACGCTGGCGCAGTTCTACGAACAAATACCGCTGGAAACGGAGAACAACGCGGCCTTCAGCCCGCGCGCCGAAGCGCTTGGGAGAGCCATCACCCTCCTCGAGAGCGCGGACGCGGACCTTGCCTCCACCGCGCCCAGCA
>CBINIO010000400.1:0-4499 GCA_966250725.1 uncultured Chitinophaga sp. | reverse complement strand
GCATCCATCGACCAGGAGTACATCGGTCTTCCCTGGTTTCTGTTTGATGCCACGAAGTCGTTGTATTCCTTGTTGATGCGCACGCGGATCTTAACATCCGTAGAAAGGTGTGTCTGTTCCGCAGCCAGGATCGGGTAAGCCACCCAGGTCAGGTTCATAAACACATCACTCAGGCTCAAGTTCGTGTTGGTTTTGTATTTGTCATACACCCAGTTGTTCACGCCATCGTAGTAAGGACAGATCTTAGCCGGATCCGTTTCACCGTTGATGTTGTAGCCAAATACATAGATCGGCTGCTGACCTCCGAAGATCGGGTCGCCGTTGTTGTTGAGCAGCGTAGCGCTTGGGTTCCAGATCATGTCTGCACCATTCTCACCACCCAGGAAAGAGTTTTCCCCGAACGCCATGTGCAAGCGCATCCCGGTTTCAACATCAATTGCGTAGCCCGGGAACCAACCCATACCGGTTGTCCCGTCGTTGAGCGGCTGTCCTTCTTTGTTCACACTTCCGCTGGCACGTAATCTTCCGGCTTCAGCACCACCCTGGTTGAGGACTGCCACACTTCCCATTTCGATCACCGCACAACGCGTCCACTTGCTCTTATCCTGTGTGATCACGATATCGATGCTCGGTGCACGGGAAATACTGTTCCGGATTCGGCTGTTTCCGAAGCTTACGCCGCTTGGGTAAACCAAAGGCATGAAGTCCAGCTTCACAGACGAGCTGCGGTAGCGAACCAGGGAGTAGGGAGCAATTCCCCCGCTCAGCAGTTTGGCATAGCGCTTATCCGTTTCATCGCGGTTCACCTCGTCGTTGTAATACCCCGGGTTGGTGTTGCCGAGCCCCGAGTTGGTATCCGCCGGCGTGGCCACATAGTCACCACTCATGATCCAGTTGGTCGGGAAGAACGCGTCATTGTCCTGTACAAAGCTCATCCACGGCTTGGATGAATCCGCAAACTCGATGGTGGCTTCAATCGGCGAAGTGTAACGCTGGTATTCCGGGAGCGTGGCTCCTGTATAGTAATATTTGTTTTGTGCAATCTGAACGGAGATTCCCCATTCCGGGATGATCTGCTCGTTGGAGCTGGCAATCGTGCGATCGGAATGAACCGACTCCAGCAGCTCGCCGCCTTTTTTGTCGTAACGGTGAATCACCCATTCCGCCGTATCCGCGCCTTTGTCCACGAAGTTCTGGCCCGGGTTGGCGATATCGTCGTAAATGAACTCACATTCGAAGTAACCTCCAACCAGGTTCAGCGGGTCAACCACTTTTACGTTGATCGGGCCTTTACCCTGCTGGTAAGTTGGCTCTTCCATGAAACCATTGCTCACGATGAAGTCGATGCTCGCCTGGGTTAAATCAACCGCGCGGTTCCCGTTTCCTACTCCGTCGATGCGGGTCACTTCCGGGCTGGATCCGTATTCAAGATAATGCAAAGTTCCTGCCGCTTCCGGGCGCGGATCGTGCGGGATCACTTCGAGCACTTTAATTTCGCCGATGGCGGCTTTCCGGCTGGGTAAAAACGGCTTTTTCTGGCCATCGAGCAAGTTCGGATCCGTTGGATTATAATCTTTATAATTATTATAGGCATAGGCAATCGCCAGGTAGTAATAGCGTTTAAAGTTGACCAAGCGGCGTTCTCCCTGGGCAAACAAATCTTCCTTCACCTGGAAACTGTGGCGCAAGCCTTTGTTTTCACCGTCTACTTTTTCAACCGGGATGGAGGCTTCCAGGTCCTCATCGTATTCAAAATTAATCAGGCGGGAAACATTATCCTGGATGTCACATTGCGCCACCAAACGGGCCTTGGTATTGTCTTCAATATCGGAAACCGACATCGATTTATCCCGGAGCTGGTAAACCATATAACCCTGGAAACGGTAGGTTTTGGATTCTTCGCTCGCATCATACACAATAAAGGGATCCATTTCCGAATACTGCTCGCCGTAATTGTTGGAATTAACCGGGTTATCAATGGTCAGGATAACTTCATTGGCCAATTCCTGTGCACTTAGGTCGGGGGCATGCGGGGCATCAAGCACTTTGAAGCAGTTTTCGAACAAAGCCTGGGCCTTGTCGTCCGCTTTGCGCAAAATCTCAACCGATGCAAAAGGGCCGCCGCCGCCAGACCTCGCCCAAACAACACCTACTGTAATGTTATTGACAGCCCCGGGCTTTAAAATAAAAGGTCCGGCCGACTGGAGGAATCGCCTGTCATAAGGCTCGTTACCCGCCGTTTCTTCGGTCCAGGGTTCCTGTGGAACTCCTCCCGTACCCCAGCCTAATGGGTCGGTATCTCCCGGAAACATGAAATCACAACGTACGGAAGGGTCGGCTTCAGAATCCGAGATGTGACCGGTTCCGCCATAATAAAACGGGGTCCCGTCCTTCCAGTAACCGCGGAGATAATTGTAATAATCCAGGGCCTTAATCGGGTCGGTCTGGTTAATATTTGCCGAGCTTCCGGTATTGATGTAATACAAAAAGCGGCGCATACCGAAGCGTTCATTATCAACAATTCCATCTCCGTAACCGATTCCGTTCAGGGCCTCATTCGATCCAATGCCAAAGGCATTATCGATCATATCATTATCCTGGTAAGGCCCTTCGAAAAAGTCAACTCCCACTGAAGCCGTGCTGTATCCATAACCTTTAAAGCCGAGGTTATCACCGTCATAGGTATCACCGTTGTAAACATAGGCCAACCCGCGATTTACGTCGCAGCCTACGTAATCATCAAACGGATCTCCTAACGCCGCGTCCACAAAATACCCGAAATAGGTGTTATATAACGTCTGTGTGCCGCGGTTAATCAATTCGTAGTTGTAAAAGGTCATGTTGTTCACCTCGTCATTGGTCGAAAAAGCAAAGGCCTGCGCCCGGATTTCCATCCCGATCGGATCGCCCCCGGTTTCGGTATGGATGTTTCCTTTATCGTTCATCACCCACCAGAAGTTCTGGTCTCCATAAAGACTGACTTCGCGGTCAATGGTACAAGTTTTGTCTTTTTTAAAATCATACCAGGGATAATCTCCTTTATCCCATTCATAAACCCCGTTTTGGTCGCGGTCATAGAAAGGCGCGAGGTAGAAATCCTGGTTGAGGGAAACATCCCCGTGGGCCGGCCAGTCTTTGATAATTTTCGGAACCTGGTAATTCGGGAACAGTTCCTGTTGCTTACTGGTACCGTTTTGCAGATCAAACACGCCTTGCTGGTACCAGGCGTCGAATTCGCGGATTTCGTCCTGGCGTGAAACGAAATGTTTATCGTATTTAATACAATTATCAAAATCCGTCAGGGCCGAAATTTTAGTCAGCGGGCCGGTCCAGTAATCCTGTCCGTCGCGATAACGCAGGGCCGCCAGTTTGAGCTGCCCGTTAACGTCTGTTCCCCCCAGCCACAGGGCTGATGTGAAAAGCGCCATAATGCCCGAGTTTTTTGGAATTTCATATTGGGAAAAATTCTGATTGGGTACCTGCCACAGGTTTCCTGCTGTGTGGATCATCGCCCTGACATTGTTCGCCTCGAGATAAGTTGTGGTGCTTGGGGGAATACAAAAACCTGCTTTTTCGGGTTTGGCTGCTTTTCCGGGCTTGAATTTTTCTCCGTTAAAGGGCTGGGCAAATGCCATGTACGAGATTCCTGTCGCAGCAAGGAGTAGAAGAGTACGCATAATTCCTAGAATTCGAAATGTGAATTTATAAAAAAATCTTCCTCCCGGATGCAAAAGCGGCTTTTTTTCGTGCCCAGGCCTGTATTCTTATTTCACGTAATCTTCTTTGATCACGAGCATATATTGATCATTATCAAGCCTGCGGTAGCCAAATTCATAGCAAAAAACATATTCCACGCCTTTCTGAGTATGGTAAATGTTCGTGTAATAATGGAAATTGAACCCTTCTTCCGCCAGGGTGATCCCATCCACGGTATTTTTGCCTTTTGGATTGAGTTTTTCCAGGATGCGCCTGTTTTTTCTCAAAATTCCATTGATGCGCCGCACATATTTGTTGGCATCTTCGTTCAGGCGATTGTTAAACGCGTTACGGCAGTAATCGGAACAGAATTTCTGATCTTTGCGCCCTTTGAGGACCTGGTTGCATTCAAGACAGGTGCGCTGCGACATGGTTTTACTGGATCGCGTAGCGGATAGCAATATTTCCAAGGCCTGACGGGCGGAATACCGGGATCACGTAAATGGAAGGCCCTGCTTCGAACGCGATGTTGAGCGGAATGGCCGAAAAGGTATACTCGATCCCGACAATTCCATCGGCAGCGATCCACAAGCCGGAATAGCTTTTTGATTTGTACGTGTAGCCGCCTTTCCACCAGTAACCGAGGGAAGGGCCACCGCCGAAATACCAGTTAAAGCCGGAGGTATTGACGATATTCATGTTTTTTTCAAAGAGGCATTGCCCCCAGAGGTAACGCGAGCTGGCGTCGCGGTCCAGGTTAGTCCCAATCATAAAATCAATGGCAAAATCGGGTGTTCCCATGA
>CBINIO010000399.1:0-4502 GCA_966250725.1 uncultured Chitinophaga sp. | reverse complement strand
AGCCTGGTCCCAGGGACATGAAGACTGGCGGTATATCAAAGCCCTCAGCAAGCGTTTCGGCACGGTACCGTTGAAAACTTTCCCTCACGGCAACTGGGTGTCTTTTTATTTCAGCCGTTTTTCTAAAAACTGGATCAACATACTGGATTATGTGCCTTATGTAAAAAAAGACGCGAAAGAGGTACTGGTAAACGAGCTTAAATGGAAAGATTACGGCGGCAAACATTTCGAATCGATCTACACCCGTTTTTTCCAGGGTTATATCCTGCCAAAGAAGTTCGGGTACGACAAACGAAGGATGCATCTTTCCAGCCTGATATGTGCTGGTGAGATAACAAGAGAGCAGGCGCTGGAAGAGCTCAGGCATGAAACATATCCGAGGCAGTTGCAGGAAGAAGACAAGGAATATGTTATCAAAAAAATCGGGCTTGCCCCGGGAGAATTTGAAAAGATCATGACGCTTCCCGTAAAATCGTACGACGACTATCCAAGCTACAACACCACCGTTTTGCACAAGCTGATGAAAGCAGCGTATAAGACGTTATTCAAACGGAAATAGCAGATGTTATACCATCTAGTAATCAATGAAGGGCTTTCGAATAATCTGATCAGGTCTCAGGTGATTGAGCCTGTCCGGCATAATTCGCTGGAGGAAAAAGTTGGCATTATCTCCATTGAAAAACCATTTTCCAGGAAAGAAGACGTGAGTCCTGTCAGGCAGTACCGCTTGCCTGTTGGGATTCCCTACCGGCTTTTTTTGTTCAGCAGATTTTCCTGGTTTACATCGTCGCTCGCATTCGTGTATGCCCTGATCGTCTCGCTCAGGTTGCGCAGGGGCGATAAGCTCATTGCCAGGAGCTATTTCCCCGGGCTGGTGGCTTATTATGTAAAGAAAATAAAAAAGACGGGATACATCTTCGACCCCCGCAGTCTTTTTATCCAGGAAAATATCGTGAAAAGGAACCTGCGGGCAGGCGATAAGGTATATATCAACTGGCAGGCCATTGAAAAGAAAATATTGCGCGGAGCGGACCAGATAATCGTAGTTGCGAAACAGCAGGCAGTTTATTATCAAAAGGTTCTGCAAGGCCGGCCGCTTCCCTTACTGGAAATACCTTGTTATGCCAGCCGCAGGAACGGCGCGGCCATGCCGGGCCGGCCGGCAAACTTCCCGTTCGGGCCTGATGATATCGTGATCTGCTATTATGGCTCACTTGATCACGGCTGGAATAACATAGACATGTATGCCCGTTTTTTCCTGGAAAGCACGAAGAAAGGATACAAGGTGCTTGTCATCAGCCAGAATTTCAGGCAGATACAGAAGCTACCGCAATTGGCTAATCCAGGCATTTTTATTCTGGATACAGAAACCTACGCGAATCATTCGGATTATATGGTCCATTGCGATTTCGGTGTTGTGCTGATGCCGCAGACGCCGGATTGGGAAACCAGGCTGGGCGTAAAATTCGTTGAATATCTCAACAGCGGACTGGGTGTAATCGTCGGGCAGTATGTAGGAGAGGCGGTACGCTTTTCCCGCCTGAAATTCAGCGATGTCAGCAGAATATATCAACAAGGCGCTCCCGTCCCTGATCTTGAAAAAATAAGTCCGCAAAAAAAATCTGAAATCCATGAAAAAGCACAGGATCTGTTCGGCCTGAAAAATTTCCGTAAAGTAATCAGCGTCTATGAGGATCAGTAAAAGCAATATCAGTGCTTATTTTATCTTCGCCCTGTATGTGTTACTGGCATTGGTGACTTATTATTTTTTCATCTACCAGACGAATTATTTCAATAACGGGGACACGTCGATGCGGATAGATGCGGATGCGCTGAATTACTTTGAGGCAAGCCGGTATTATGACGAGCTGGGCCTTATCCTGATCGTCAATCCCAATATGCTAGGGCCTATACTGATTATAAAGGCCCTCGATTCCAACCCCTTCCTGATACTGCTGCTCAATCTGTCCATTTTGTTCCTCATCATGAAAGTTACGTTTGCCAACAGCGCTATCGATCCGCTCAAATTTACCCTCCTCCTTCTGCTGAACCCACTGTTGCTCCCCTCGGTTCTCACGGTCAATAAAGAGATCATTTCCCTTGCCTCCATCGCTTTACTGCTGGCTTATTTGAACAACAGAAAGGTGATGTACCTGCTGTTTGCGATACTGATTGCCTTTTTTGCGCGCTGGCAGCTGATTTTGCTGATCATGCTGGTAGCCGTGCTGCTCAACCTGCGGCGTATCAAACTGATGTCTATTCCCAACCGTGGTATTGTGCTGCTGAGTCTTTTCGTGCTTAACATGCTGATCCCCGTGTTCCTCAGCAATATCGTAAATATTTATGACGCGAATACGAAAGAAACGCAGGAAGCCGCGTTGGGTGGAGTGATGAATAAGCTCAACAATATGCAGAACAGCTTTCTTTTTTTTCTTGCTGTGATTCCCAAAATCCTTTTTAATCTTTTCGGCAATTTGCTGAAACCGATATCCTTGATTACAAATTTTTCAAAATATGATTTTAAAGATCTTTATAACAATGTATTTTTGCTTGGGCATCAATATATGAATTTCATATTATTGATATATGTCTTCATGAAGAAAAAAATATCTATATCCCAGGATGAAGTACTCGTGTTTTTGATGTACTGCATTTTATACAGCATGGGGCCGTTAATTCAGTATAGATATTTTTTTCCGCTTTATATTATCATCTGTTACCTTCTTTCCAAACCGAAGAAGAAATGCATCATGACGCTAAAGCGTGTTCCCGAACATTAACAAAAAAGTACATCGATAGTTAAATTCAAAAAGATGACGAAAATAAAGTTTGCGATTATTGGATGTGGCAGGATCGCTCAACGGCATGCGGAGCATATCAAAAACAACGGCGTCCTTGCGGCAGTCTGCGACATAGATTCTCAGAAGGCAGATAAAATGGCCAGCGCGTATGGTGCTGTTGCCTATACGGATATTGACACCTTATTAAAAAAGGAAAAAGACGTCGATGTTGTCTCTATATGCAGCCCCAACGGACTTCATGCGGAGCATTCCATCAAGGCGCTCGAAGCAGGGTTCCATGTGCTGTGTGAAAAACCAATGGCCATTTCTGTGTACGACTGCGGGGAAATGATTAAAGCCGCGGAAAAAGCAAACAAACGTCTTTTCGCCATTAAACAGAATCGTTTTAACCCACCGGTAGTGGCCGTCAAGGAAGCGATCGAACAGGGGCAAATGGGGCGCCTCTACAGCGTGCAGCTCAGCTGTTTCTGGAACCGGAATGAAGATTATTACAAAAATTCCTGGAAAGGCACGAAAGCGCTGGACGGGGGTACGCTGTATACACAATTCAGCCATTTTATCGACTTGTTATACTGGCTGGTGGGAGACATCAAGAAAGTGGTCTCTATGACGGGCAATTATGCACACCAGGAAATCATTGAATTTGAAGACACCGGCGTTGCGGTAGTGGAATTCTACAACGGCGCCATCGGCACCATTAATTATACCGTCAACAGCTATGGGCAGAACATGGAAGGCTCTCTTACGCTGTTCGGCGAAAAAGGCACGGTCAAAATAGGCGGCCAGTACCTGAATGAACTGGAATACCAGAAATTTGAAGGTTACGAAATAAAAGACTTGCCCAAAGGCAATACAGCCAATAATTACGGCACTTACGTTGGGTCTATGTCCAACCATGACAAGGTTTACGAAAATCTGGTACAGGTTTTGACAAACAACGGTTCCATTTCGACCAGTGCTTTTGAGGGGCTGAAAACCGTAGAGATCATCGACAAGATATATTCAACAGCTCAAAATATCCGCTAAAATGGATCCCATAAAAAAACAGGCCGGTATTGTAAATGTAACCTTCGGTGAAAAAGTGACCATTGTAGAACCGGTGAATATTTACGGCTGCGAGATAGGCTCCAACACTTTCATCGGCCCTTTTGTGGAAATACAAAAGGATGTAAGCATCGGCCAATTCTGTAAAATCCAGTCGCACAGCTTTATCTGCGAGCTGGTGACTATCGGCGATCATTGTTTCATCGGCCACGGCGTGATGTTCATTAACGATCTGTTTTCGACCGGAGGGCCGGCCCTGGGCCGGAAAGAGCTATGGAAACGTACCTCCATTGGCAATCATGTGTCCATTGGCTCCAACGCTACCATTCTGCCTGTCGATATCTGCGATCATGTCGTGATCGGTGCAGGCGCAGTCGTGACAAAAAATATCGCCGAACCGGGCATTTACGCAGGAACCCCCGCGAGACTCATAAAACCACTTCGTTAATTATGAACAAGAAAATCCCATTTGTCGACCTGAAGGCGCAATACTATTCCATCAAAACCGAAATAGACGACGCGATCAGCAAAGTTATCAACGATACCGCATTTATCGGGGGAGAACATGTCGATGCGTTTGAAAAAAAATTCGCTGAGCTCTATGGCGTGAAACATTGCATTCCTGTAGCCAACGGCACGGACTCGCTTTACATCATT
>CBINIO010000398.1:0-4504 GCA_966250725.1 uncultured Chitinophaga sp. | reverse complement strand
GCCAGCGTTTCCACGTTGTTCACCACGGTGGGGCATTGCCACAGTCCCTTTACAGCGGGGAACGGCGGCTTGATGCGCGGGTTGCCGCGTTTGCCTTCCAGTGATTCGATCAATGCTGTTTCCTCGCCGCAGATATATGCGCCGGCGCCGCGCTGCACGTAGATATCAAGATCAAAGCCGGTGCCCTGGATGTTTTTACCCAGCCAGCCGTTCTTGTGCGCTTCAGCGATCGCTTCTTCGAGGATATCGGGAATCCAGGCGTATTCGCCGCGGATGTAGATGTAGGTACGGTTTGCGCCGAGCGCGAAGCTGGAGATCAGCAAGCCTTCTATAAGCAGGTGCGGAATGAACTCCATCAGGTAGCGGTCCTTGAAAGTACCGGGCTCTGATTCGTCCGCGTTACAAACGAGGTAGCGGGGCACTCCTTCGGGTTTTGCCAGGAAGCTCCATTTCAGGCCGGTGGGAAATCCCGCGCCACCGCGGCCTCGCAGGCCGCTTTTCTTTACTTCTTCCGTCACCAGGTCAGGGCTCATGCTCTTCAGGGCCTTTTCAGCAGCGGCATAACCGCCGTTCTTCCGGTATACGTCATAATACCGGATGCCTTCTATATGCGCCTTATCTAACAATAATTTACGTCCCATTGTCTCGCTTTATAAAGGTTGCCGCTGTGCATTGCGCGGCGGCAATTGTTTTGTTTCTTTATTCGTGGCCGCTTGCATGTTGCGCAACCGGCGTTTTTGTGCGGGGCAGTATTTTGTCTCCCCTTTTTCGGCCCCGTTCCCCGGTCACTACCATTCTTTTTATGTTCCCGGCCGCCGATCGCTCCTCACCGTCCGTTGCGTCGCACTCTTCGGCTTTCAGTCCTCTTCCGGCCGGCTTTTAGTTCGCCTGCGCGCGAAGCTCCGCGATGATCTGGTCCACCTTTTCTTTCGTCAGGTGTTCCTTGTAAAACTTGCCCAGCTGCATCATCGGCGCATAACCGCAGGCGCCGAGGCACTCCACGGTTTTGAGGGTAAACAGCCCGTCGGGCGTGGTCTCTCCTACTTCTATCCCCAGCTTCTCCTTGATATATGCAATGATGTTGTCCGACCCGCTTACCATGCAGGGGCCCGTATGGCATACCTCGAAAAGGTATTTGCCCACCGGCTTCAGGTTGTACATGGAGTAGAAAGTAGCCACCTCGTACACTTCGATGGGCGTGATCTGCAGCAGCGAGGCCACATAGTCCATCGTTTCAGAGCTGAGCCAGCCGCCGAACGATTCCTGGGCCAGGTGCAGCACCGGAATCAACGCGCTTTTCTGCTTCCCTTCCGGGTAGCGCGCTATGATCTCTTTTACTTTATTCAGCTTCTCTTCAGAAAATTGAACGGCCATTTATTTTAACTTCTTTATTTATAAAAACGCTGTTGTCAATATCGGTTTTGAATAGCATCTCATCTGCGGCGGGTACGGATCACGCCTGTCGTTTGCCGGCGTCGTGTTGCCCCTGGCGTTCAAAAAAATACGGTCGCAGCAATCCCGTTCTATCGCCTGGCGGCGTCTGCGCCGGATGTTATGCATATTAAAAACAAAGAACTTTTTCACAGGCAACCGCCTTCCTGCCCTAAGCGTCCAGCTCTCCCGCGATCAGGTTCAGCGAGCTCATGCAAATGATGGCATCGCTGAGCATCGCGCCCTTCACCATTTCAGGATAAGCCTGGTAATAGATGAAGCAGGGCCTGCGGAAATGCAATCTGTACGGTGAACGGCCCCCATCGCTGATGAGATAGAAGCCCAGCTCGCCGTTCGCGCCTTCCACAGGGTTGTACAGCTCTCCCGGTAAAATATCGGTTTCGCCCATCACGATCTTGAAGTGATAGATGAGGGCTTCCATTTTCGTATATACGTCGTCTTTATCAGGCAGGTAATACGCCGGCACGTCCGCATGGTATTCGTGCTCGGGCAGCTGCTTCACCTTTTCCATCGCCTGGCGGATGATGCTCAGGCTCTGCCACATTTCCGCGTTGCGCACGAGGAAGCGGTCGTATGTATCGCCCGTGCTGCCCACCGGGATGCTGAACTCGAAGTCCTGGTAAGAGCTGTACGGGTTCGCCACGCGCACGTCGTAATCCACGCCGGTGGCGCGAAGGTTCGGGCCGGTAAAACCGTAGTTCATCGCCCTTTCGGCGGAGATGCCGCCCACGCCCTGCGTACGTTCCATAAAGATGCGGTTGCGCGTAAAGAGGTTCTCGAACTCTTTCAGCACAGCCGGGTACTCGGCGAGGAACTTTTCTATTTTCTGGAAGGCCGCGGGTGTGAAATTCCTTTCAAAACCGCCCACACGGCCGATGTTGGTAGTAAGACGGGAGCCGCAGATCTCTTCATAGATCTCGTATACCAGCTCGCGGTACTGCATCACGTACAGGAAGCCGGTGAACGCGCCGCTGTCCACCCCGATCACGGAGTTGCAGATCAGGTGGTCGGTGATGCGCGCCAGCTCCATGATGATCACGCGGAGATAGTCCACGCGTTTGGGCGTTTGAATGCCCAGGAGCTTTTCTACGGTAAGGTGCCAGCCGATGTTGTTGATCGGGGCGGAACAGTAGTTGAGGCGGTCGGTAAGCGGCGTGATCTGGTAATACGGCCTGCGTTCCGCGATCTTTTCGAATGCGCGGTGAATGTAACCCACGGTGGGGGTGGCAGACACGATCCTTTCGCCGTCCATCTCCAGAATGTTCTGGAACACACCATGCGTGGCGGGGTGCGTAGGGCCCAGGTTGAGCGTACTGGTTTGCTTCTCGATGGAGCCTTCCGGTAATTTTATATGTTGCTGCTCTGACATATCCTAGCTTGATAGTAGTTTTAATTAGATCCCGACGCTTCCGCCGCGGCCGAACATTTCATCGTCTTTATCCACACGGCTCTGGTCTTCCAGCGGAAATTCCTTGCGCATGGGGAAATAATCCATTTCATCCACGTTCAGGATGCGGATGAGGTTGGGATGGCCCACAAAATCGACCCCGAAAAAATCGTACGTTTCCCTTTCCATCCAGTTGGCGCTGGAAAACAGCTGCGAGGCGGTAAATACCTGCGGCGCCTGGATGTCGGTGAATACTTTAAAGCGGAGGCGCACATTGGGCACGAATGCGTGCAGGTGGTACACCACCGCCAGCTCGGCCCCTTTCTGATCGGGATAATGCACGGCGGTGAGGTCGGACAAAAAGCGGAACTGCAGCTCCTCTTCGTCGTACAGGAACTGCATTACTTTCAGGTTCAGCTCTTTGGGCGCGTGAAATGACATTACGCCATGCGATTCCTCAAAGTTCGTCAACGCATCCCCGAATTTCTCAACCAGCCTGTTTTTTATATGCTCGTTCGTCAAAGACATGTATAAGCTATTATCGTTTCTATTCTATTCCGTAGGAGTTCATCAAATCTTTATAGCGCTCCGAATGGCGGCGGCGCAGGCTTTCCTGGCCTACCAGGTCCTGGATGCGCATTACGCCGTCGAGGATGGCTTCCGGGCGGGGCGGGCAGCCCGGCACGTACACGTCCACCGGGATGATCTGGTCGATGCCCTGCAGCACGGAATAGGTATCGAAAATACCGCCGCTGCTGGCGCAGGCGCCCACGGCAATCACCCAGCGGGGCTCGGCCATTTGCAGGTATACCTGGCGCAGTACGGGGCCCATCTTTTTAGCGATGGTGCCCATCACCATCAGCAGGTCGCACTGGCGGGGCGTAAAGCCCAGCCTTTCCGAACCGAAGCGCGCGAGATCGTAGTGAGCGGCCATGGTAGCCATAAATTCAATGCCGCAGCAGGATGTGGCGAACGGCAGCGGCCAGATGGAGTTCTTCCGCGCCAGGCCGATGGCCTTATCGATAGAGGTGGCAAAAAAACCTTCGCCGGAGTAGCCTTGCGGCATTTCCACCAGCTTCACCTTATTATTAAATTGAACAGGACGAGACATATTCTTTACCCTCCTGTCCCGCAGGTCTGAAAACGAGCGGGACCTTTATATATAGTTAACTTAATTAATCTTCCCAACGAAGCGCTCCCTTCCTGATGATATAGAAGAAACCGCCCATAAAAAATGCTACAAACGCGATCATGGCCAGGAAGCCTTCCCAGCCCAACTCTTTGAAATTAACAGCGTACGGATAAAAAAAGATGACCTCCACGTCGAAGAGCACGAACAGGATGGCGGTGAGGAAATACTTGATGGCGACCGGCTGGCGGGCGTTGCCCATCTGCTCGATACCGCTCTCGAAGTTCTCCAGCTTGTCTTTGGTTTTCCGTTTTGGCCCTAAAAAGTGAGTGGCGATCATCGTAATGCCAACAAAACCAAGCGCCGCAACCAGTTGTAAGATGATAGGGAAATAACTGTAAGGCGTGTTAGCAGTCAAAATTTCAGCGGTAAAAAACATAAGCTTCCCAATATATTTGTCCGAAAGCGCAAAAATACTGCAAGTAAACTAGAAATCAAATCGACGACGACAAGAAATCTAATCTTTTTTTTGTATA
>CBINIO010000397.1:0-4509 GCA_966250725.1 uncultured Chitinophaga sp. | reverse complement strand
TGGTATTGCACGTTCACCGTTTTCCGCTGCCCGTTCACATACTGGTAAGCGTAAGGCGCCAGCTCAATGGCTTCGCCCACGGTGGTCTGTATATGCAGGGTGTTTTTTTTCAGGGTGATGGAAGTGGCGCCCGTGTATTTCAGCTTCACCTGCGAGGGATCGCCGCCGGGATGCACCACCACGTCGTATTTCAGCTGGCTGCTTTCGGAATATACCTGCACGTCGATGTTCGGGTACATGTTCTTGTACAGCACGTTCGTATAGGCGCCGATGCCGGATTTCCATTTGGAAGGGTCGTTGCCGATAAAGTAGCTGATATTTTCCTGGGTGGGTTTGGACGGGACGATCTCGGGGCGGGCGGCCGCGTTGAGGAATTGAATATCGTAGGAATGGCCCCTTACCTTGCCGGGCTTCAGGGGATTGGCGCCGTTGTTGCCGGAAGGCGCGGACGACCTGCCGTTGGCCCTGTTCTTTTTATCCTTCGGCGCGCCGTCGGGATAATAGGTATAACGCGCGGAATCTTTGGGCCCGCCGTGGCGGAACGCTTCCAGCTTCGCCATATCGTCGGGGTGCATGAGCAATATGCGGAAACCGTTATCGCGGAGAAAAACGCTGGCGCCGCCGAGCGCGGCTTTGTACCTGAAATCCGTATTCCACTGCCCCTTGTTTTCCACAAATTCCAACGGGGTATTAAGCGGACCGTGCTGATGCTCCTGGGAAAAAACGGGCGATCCATACATCATAACCAGTATCCAAACTTGCAAAGCACTGATAAGACCGGTAGGGCGTGAAGATTTCAAGCGGTTTCGAATTTTAATTGGTGCCTAGAATAATCAATATACTTTATTTAACGGATAGAACCGTCAAAATGTTACGGCAGGGCGGATTGGTTGGCGACTGGCAGAGGACGGTGCACGAAGGTATTGGGCAAGCAACATGTTCAGGTTCAACCATCCCTGCCAGTCATTCCGAAAGATTCAACGTAAAAGCCGTCACGATATTTTACTCCATGCGGATTTTGACCGTTGTGTGGCGAGGAAATCGTGCAAGGGTTTATTTTCAGGAAGTTCCAGTTCGGGATCGTCGGACAATATCTTTTCGGCGCAGTCGCGCGCGGCCTGCAGCATGGCCCTGTCCTGCACGATGTCCGCCAGCTTGAGATCAAGCAGGCCGCTCTGGCGGGTGCCTTCTATATCACCCGGGCCGCGCAGCTCCATGTCCTTTTCGGAGATCACGAAGCCGTCGTTGGTCTGCACCATTACCTTCACGCGCTCCTGGCTGTCCTTCCCGATCTTGTTGCCGGTCATGAGTATGCAGTAGCTCTGCTCCGCCCCCCTCCCCACGCGGCCGCGCAGCTGGTGCAACTGGCTCAGGCCGAACCGCTCGGTGCTTTCGATCACCATCACGGAAGCGTTGGGCACGTTCACGCCGACCTCTATCACGGTGGTAGCCACCATGATCTGCGTATCGCCGGTCACGAAGCGGTGCATGTTCGCGTCTTTCAGCTCGTTCGTCATACGCCCGTGCACCATGCTGATATAATATTTCGGTTCGGGGAAAAAGGCTTTTACTTCCTCGTACCCTTTTGTCAGGTTTTCAAAATCAAGACTGGCGGATTCTTCGATAAGCGGGTATACGATGTACGCCTGCCGGCCTTTCCGTATTTCCTCTTTGATAAAGTCCATCACCTGCGGCCGCTGGTATTCCGTACGGTGCACGGTGGTAATGGGTTTGCGGCCGGGCGGCAGCTCGTCGATCACGGACACGTCCAGGTCGCCGTACACGGTCATCGCCAGCGTGCGCGGGATGGGCGTAGCGGTCATTACGAGAATGTGCGGCGGCGTATCGTTCTTTTCCCACAGCCGCGCGCGCTGCGCCACGCCAAAGCGGTGCTGCTCGTCCACGATCGCCATGCCGAGGTGCCGGAACTTCACTTCGTTCTCCAGCAGGGCGTGCGTGCCGATCAGGATGTGGATGTTGCCGGCTTCCGCGTCCGCCAGTATCTGTTTCCGCGCTTTCCCCTTGATGTTGCCGGTAAGCAGCGCCACTTTCAGCGGCATGTCCTTCAGCAGTTCGGAAATGCCTTTGTAATGCTGTTGCGCAAGTATTTCGGTGGGCGCCATCAGGCAGCCCTGGAAGCCGTTGTCGATGGCGATCAGCAGCGAGAGCAACGCCACCATCGTTTTGCCGGAACCCACGTCGCCCTGCACCAGCCGGTTCATCTGGTGACCGGTGGTGGTGTCTTTCCGGATCTCTTTCAGCACGCGTTTCTGCGCGCCGGTGAGCGCAAAAGGCAGGTGACGGTTGTAAAAGTCGTTGAAGGCGTCGCCTACGGCATTGAAGATGAAGCCCTGGCTGTTCTTGTGCCGGCGGATCTTGAGGCGGCAAATGCGGATCTGCGCGAGGAAAAGCTCTTCAAACTTCAGCCTGCGCTGCGCCTGCCGCGCTTCTTCTTCCGTATGCGGCAGGTGTATCTTGAAAAAAGCCTGCGCGCGCGGCATCAGCCGGAACTGCTGCAATACGGGCGCCGGTATGTTCTCTTTTATTTCCGCGAGCGACATCTGCTCCAGCAGGTTATGCGTGAGCTTGCCGATAGCTTTGGCGGTAAGCCCGCGGGCCTTCAGCTTTTCGGTGGTGTAATACACCGGCTCCAGGTGCTGCTTGCCGGTGGCGATCTCTTCCGTAAGCAGGTCCATTTCGGGATGGGCCATCTGCAAAATGCCGTTGAACTGCGACAGGCGGCCGAATACGAGATACCCCGCGTTCTCCCGCAGCGATTTCTGCATCCATTGCCAGCCCTGGAACCAAACGAGGTCGATGCGCCCCGTTTCGTCCTGCAGCGTGGCTACCAGCCGTTTGGCGCGTTTCTCCCCCACCACTTCCATATGCACGATGCGCCCCCTGATCTGCACGTATTCCTCCATGCCGCTCAGGTTGCGGATCTTTTCCACTTTTGTGCGGTCCACGTAACGGAAAGGGTAATATTCCAGCAGGTCGCGGAAAGTGTGGACGTTCACCTCTTTGCGCAGCAGCTCGCCCCGCTGGGGGCCTACGCCTTTCAGGTATTCGATCGGGTTGGGCAGTATGGAAGAAATATAATTCAAATACGCGTGTTGAATGAGGGTACGAAGTACGGCAATTTCAGAAAAAAAGGCAAACGGCCATGACGCGCGCCGTTCATAAAAAAGCCCGGAAACGTTCAGCTTCCGGGCTTTTGGCATATCATGCAGCCGGTCAGTCGGCGATCGCGTCGATCTTTCCTTCCACGAACAGCTTCATCCATTCGGACGTAACGGATTTCGGCCTTTCGAGGGAGAGCGACAGCGCACGGTCCCAGCAGAGGGAAGCCAGTACGCCCAGCGCGCGGCTCACGCCGAACAGCACCGTGTAAAATTCATATTCCACTAGCCCGTAATGCACCAGCAGCGCGCCGGAATGCGCGTCCACGTTCGGCCAGGGATTTTTCACCTTGCCAAGGTCCTTCAGGATGTCGGGAACGGTATCGTAAACGGCCCAAACGATGCGTACCAGCTCGTCTTCGGGCAGGTGTTTTTTCGCGAACTCCATCTGCGCGGTAAAGCGCGGATCGGTCTTGCGCAGTACTGCATGGCCGTAACCGGGCACCACTTTGCCTTCGGAGAGGGTCTTTTTTACATAGGCCGCGATCTGCTCCTGCGTGGGAACGCCGCCGCCCAGCTCTTCGCGCATGCTCAGTATCCATTTGATCACTTCCTGGTTGGCGAGGCCGTGCAGGGGGCCGGCCAAACCGTTCATGCCCGCGGCGAAAGAAAGGTAAGCGTCGCTGAGGGCGGAACCTACGAGGTGCGTAGTATGCGCGCTCACGTTACCGCCTTCGTGGTCCGCGTGGATCACCATGTACAGGCGCATCAGCTCCTGGAAACCCGCGTCGGAGTAACCCAGCATATGCGCGAAGTTGGCCGCCCAGTCGAGCATGCCGTCCGGCTGGATGTGCTGGCCGCCTTTGTATTTGCGGCGGTAGATATATGCGGCTACACGCGGCAGGCGCGCGATGAGGTTCAGCGTGTCCTCGTACATGTAGCTCCAGTAATCTTTTTTGCTCATACCGTCGGCATACGCTTTGGCAAACACGGATTCGGTCTGCAAAGCCATTACCGCCACGGTAAACATCGTCATGGGGTGAGCGGTGATGGGCAGCGCTTCGATGGCGTCGAACACGTGGTTGGGCACGTGACTGCGGCGGCCGAGCACGCTGCTGAGATTTTGCACGTCCGCTTCGGTGGGCAGCTCGCCGATCAGCATCAGGTAAAACAGGCCTTCCGGCAGGGGTTCCGCGCCGCCGGGGGCTTTGGGGAGATGTTCCCTTAACTCGGGGATGGAATAACCGCGGAAGCGGATACCTTCATTCGCATCCAGCAGGGAGGTTTCGGTAACCAGCCCCGTGATGCCGCGCATGCCCTGATAAACCTGGGCCACCGTTACATCATCTACTTTTTTTGTACCATGATTCTTGAGCAGGTCTTTTACCTC
>CBINIO010000396.1:0-4530 GCA_966250725.1 uncultured Chitinophaga sp. | reverse complement strand
ATCTGCACGGTCTTGTTCTGGTCGAACAATTGCCGGTAGTCCACTTCCTTCACCTTTCCCTTTTCTTTATAAGATGCGCCTGAAACGCCCGCCAGCACAATGTTCCGCGAGTTCCATGAAATTTTGTACTGCCAGGGGTTGTCGTTGCTTTCGGGGGAAACGAGCCCGCCGCAATAGGATTTGAAGCAGAAGATCTGCCCGCCTTTTTTCTCGATGGAATGGATGAGTTTCATGGCAGACATATGATCGATGCCCGGGTCGAGCCCCATTTCGTACATGAAGAGGAGGCCGGCTTTTTTGATGTCTTTTTCCAGCTTGCGGATCTCCGGGTCGATATAGGAAGCGGTGAGCAGGTTTTTATGGAACTGGAGGCAGTCTTTCGCCACCACGATATGAAGGGCGGGGGGCAGCAGGGAGATGACGAGATCGGTTTCCCGGACCAGTTGCTGGCGCGCCGCCTGGTCTTTGATATCAAAAGCGGCGGGGGTAGCGTAGTAAGATTTGCCGATCTTGGACTTGATCAGCATCAGGTCGCTGTCGGCCACCGTGATGTGCCATTTCTGCCGCGGGGCGTTCGCCAGCAAATAGTCGATGAGGACGGTTGCGGACTTGCCGGCGCCAAACAATAGAATATTCTTCATAGTCACTAGAAAATGGTTAAAAACTACAGGGAGTAAACAATAAAGGCCATGCGAATGTTCAGAAAACCGGGGTTTCCCATGCCTGGTCTGACATTGTGTTCCTCCTACAATAAGGTGTGATTTTCATAGGGTTATAAACAAATTGCTTGCCAATTTGTGATCGGCTGGTATATATCAAATTTAAGATATATAGAACATTTACCGGAGATGACGCGAAGGTAGCGCAAATAGTTTTAAGCGTCAAACGGGGGCGGGGCAGTTTTTTATACACAAATAGCCCCCAAACCCTCTGAATACGGGCTGAAAACGTTATATTTGCTCTTCATTTAAAATAGCAGAAAAACCTGTAAACCAACAACATAATGATAGAAAATACGGACAATCAAGACAATCAAAAGGAAGGTAGAATTGTTCAGATCAACATTGAGGAGCAAATGAAGACCGCGTACATCGACTATTCCATGTCGGTGATCGTGGGAAGGGCCCTGCCCGATGTGCGGGATGGTTTTAAACCGGTGCACCGCCGGGTGTTGTTCGGGATGAACGAGTTGGGCAATACCCACAACAAACCCTACAAAAAATCCGCCCGTGTGGTGGGGGACGTAATGGGTAAATACCACCCCCACGGGGACGCGTCCGTGTACGATACGATGGTGCGCATGGCGCAGCCCTGGAGCCTTCGTTACATGCTGATCGACGGGCAGGGTAACTTCGGGTCGATAGACGGCGACATGCCGGCGGCCATGCGTTATACGGAGGTGCGCCTGCAAAAGATCGCGGAAGCGATGCTGGAAGACCTGGATAAAGACACGGTAGACTTTACACTCAACTTTGACGATACGCTGGAAGAGCCCGTGGTATTGCCCACGCGCATACCCAACCTGCTGGCGAACGGCGCCTCGGGCATCGCCGTGGGCATGGCGACCAACATCATGCCGCACAACCTCACCGAGCTGGTGGACGGCCTCATTGCGCTGATCGATAATCGCGAGATCACCATCGACGAGCTGATCAAACATGTAAAAGCACCCGACTTCCCGACGGGCGGCATCATTTACGGCTTCGAAGGCGTGAAGCAGGGCTTTGAAACAGGCCGCGGCAGGGTAGTGGTGCGCGGAAAGATCATGTCAGAAACTACCAAATCCGGCAAGGACAGACTCATCATCCACGAGCTGCCTTACCAGGTGAACAAAGCCGTACTGCACCAGAAGATCGCGCAGCTGGTGAACGATAAAGTGATCGACGGCATTACCGATGTGCGCGACGAAAGCGACCGCGACGGCATGCGCCTGGTGATCGACCTCAAACGCGAAGCGATCCCCAACGTGATCATCAACCAGCTGTACAAATATTCCGAGCTGCAGACCTCTTACGGCATCAACAACGTGGTGCTGGTGAAAGGCCGCCCGAGGATCATGAACCTGAAGGAACTGCTCCAGGAGTTCGTGGAGTTCAGGCACGAAGTAGTGACCCGCCGCACGCAGTACGAGCTTCGCGAAGCGGAAAAGAAAGCCCACATCCTCGCCGGTTATCTTATTGCGCTCGACCACCTGGACGAAGTGATCGCGCTGATACGCGCGTCCACCACGCCGGAAGTAGCGCGCGAAGGACTGATGAGCAACTTCGGTCTTACCGAGATACAGGCCAAGGCGATCCTTGAATTGCGCCTGCAGCGCCTTACCGGCATGGAGCGCGACAAGATCCGCGAAGAATACGAAGAGATCATGAAACTCATTGCCCGGCTGAAAGATATCCTGGGAGACGAAGGCCTGCGCATGCAGATCATCAAGGACGAGCTGGAAGACGTAAAGAAAAAGTTCGGCGACGAAAGAAGGACCGAAATACAGTACCTGGCCGCTGAAATGAGGATCGAGGACATTATCGCGGAGGAAGACGTGGTGATCACCATTTCGCACCTCGGTTACATCAAACGCACTTCCGCGTTCGACTACCGCCAGCAGAAACGCGGCGGCCGCGGCGCCATCGGCGGCAAAACGCGGGACGAGGATTATATCGAGCACCTGTTCGTGGCCTCCACGCACCATACCATGCTGTTCTTCACCGAAAAAGGCCGCTGTTACTGGCTGAAGGTGTACGAGATACCGGAAGGCGAAAAACAAAGCAAGGGCCGCGCCATCCAGAACCTCATCACCCTGCCGGGCGATGACAAGATCCGCGCGATCATCGACATCAAGGACCTGAACGACAAAGATTTCATCAACAACCACTATATTGTGCTCTGCACCCGCAACGGGATCATCAAAAAGACCCTGCTGGAAGAGTTCAGCCGCCCCCGCGCGAACGGCGTGAACGCCATTACGGTGAACGACGGCGACCAGCTGCTGGAAGCGAAGCTCACCAACGGCAACAGCGAGATCATGATGGCCATCCGCAGCGGCCGCGCCATCCGTTTCCCCGAAAAAACCGTGCGCGACACCGGCCGCGGAGCCATCGGCGTAAGGGGCATCGAGGTAGATAACGAGCACGACGAAGTGGTTGGTATGATTTGTGTTGATAAGGAAGATACGTCGAGGACCGTACTGGTCGTTTCCGAAAAAGGTTTTGGCAAACGCACCGAGATCGAGGAATACAGGATCACGAACCGCGGGGGAAAAGGAGTGAAGACCATCAGCATTACCGACAAGACCGGTCCGCTGATCGCCATCCTTGACGTTACCGAAACAAACGACCTGATGATCACCTGCAAATCCGGCATCACGATCCGTATGGCGGTGAGCGACATCCGCGAAGCAGGCCGCGCCACGCAGGGCGTAAGGCTGATCAGGATGGACGAGCATGACGAAATAGCCGCAGTGGCCCGTCTCGAAGAGGAAGAGGAAGAAACGGCGGAAACCGTTGAAGGCGCGGAAGGAGAGCAGGGAGCGGACGGCCAGGAAGGCAGCGATGCGAACAACGCCGGCGGAGACGAAAACGCCGACGCCTGATATATTCAACCTTAAACAATAACGAATAAAAAAAACCTGAGCCACATGAAAAAACTATTTGTATCTCTGCTGTTTTGCGGCGCAAGCTTCGCAGTGGTGGCGCAAAAGGCAAAGATTAACAGTGCAGATGAGGCATTGAAGGGCGACAAGATCGATAAGGCAAAAGCAGATATCGAAGCGGCACTTACAAACGACAAGACCAAAGACGATGCGCGCGCATGGTACGTAAAGGGCAAGATCTACGAAGCCGTTGCCCTGAAGAACAAAAGCGTGGCGGATGCCGAAGTCGCTTACGAGGCTTACAAAAAAGCCCTCGAGATCAATCCCAAGCTGCCTGAAGCGCTGCTGGAGATGAACAACCGCATGTTCAACGTGTATGCTACTATCGGCAACGCCGGTTATGGCAACCTGAACGAGCAGAAATGGGATTCATCCTACATCTACTTCAAAAAAGCCGGCGAAGTACGCGACTATTATAATGGCAAGGACCTGGGCGGAAGCATCCCCACCGATACCGCGATGGTTTTTTACACCGGTTACGCCGCACAGCAGGCCGGTAAAAAAGACGAAGCGTTCGAAATGCTGAAGCAGGCCGCCGCTCTCAAATTCAAATCCGAACCTGCCCTGTACGTAGTGCTGGCGCAGCAGTACGAGGAAAGAGGCGACAACGCCAACTGGCTCGCCACCATCGATACCGCGAAAGCGCTGTTCCCTTCGGACAAACGTTTTAACGATATGGAAATGCTGTATTACAGCAAAACCGGTAAAACGGCGGAACTGCTGACCATGCTGGAAAAGAAGGTGAGCGAAAACCCGAACGACTTCGCGCTCGTGCTGGACTATGCGATCCGTCTCGACAACGTAGCCAACCCCCGCGACGAAAAAGGCAACGACCTGCCGAAGCCTTCGAATTACGACGAGCTGATGAACAAAGCGGAAGAGCA
>CBINIO010000395.1:0-4537 GCA_966250725.1 uncultured Chitinophaga sp. | reverse complement strand
TTTCCGCTGGAAAGGATAAATGGTGTTGACGTTGAACGAACCGTCCGGGAAGTTGATGGTCACCTGGCGGGTAAGCGTGTTCTGGTTATGGTTGGCGGCGATGGACAGGTTGTACGGTTTGCCGATCCAGTTCTTGGAATAAGTGATGGACGAGCTCATGTTATTATTGAGCCTGGTGGCGGCGTTGCGCACATTGTACTGGTTGTAGGTGGAGGTACCGAACAGCACGCTGGCGCTGAAATTGGTGCCGGGCCTCGCTTTCCCGTCCATGCTGTGGCTCCATGAGATCTTGTAGTCCTGCGAGCGCGTGAAGTCCTGCTTTACGTCCGGGTCGCCGATGCGGGTGAGCGCGTACGCCAGGTTCAGGCCGCCGTTGTATTTATATCGTTTGCGGTAGGTGGGGCTGATGGTGGTGCCCCAGCTGCCGTAAGAATAGATGTCGCCCCGCACGGTAACGTCCAGGTACTCTCCCAGCCCGAAATAATACCCGCCGTTCTGCAGGCCGAGACCGCGTTGCTGGTCCACCACGTATTGCGGCGGCAGCAGGCCGGTGCGCTGGCCCTGGCTGATGGGGAATATGGCGAAGGGGATGAACAGCGGGGTGGGAATGCCTTCTATCTCCAGGTTGGCCGGGCCGGATACAATTAAAGTGTTAGGGATCACCTTGATCTTTTTGGCGCGGAACGCGAAGTGCGGCGTATCGAGATTACAGGTGGTATAGCCGTTTTTGAAGCCGAATATGGTGTTGTCCGCCTGCTTTTTCACTTTCTGGCTGCTCACATACCCTTCCCCGTACTGGGCGCGGGTCTGGTAGATCATGGCCTTGCCGCTGTTGAAATTGTATTGTACGGAGTCCATGTCCGAGCTGGTGCTCCCGTCGTTCAGCACGGCCTTCTCGATGGGTTTTCCCGCCGTGTCCACGCCCATCCTGGAGGTGAGGATGCCGGTGGCCTGGTTAAAATCCATGGTATTGCCCGTGAGCTGCGTCTGTTCGTATTTTACGTCGGCCTTGTTATAAAGACGGAATTCTTTCCTTTTTACGAACATCACGATGGAATCCTGCGCTTTGTAATACACGGGCGCGGTAAGGCTGTCCTTGGAAATGCGGATGCCCGAAGTGTCGCGCTTCAGCGAGTCCCGGAACACGCGCGAAGTATCCGTGAGCTGAAGAGAATCCGGCGTCACAGACGGAATTGTATCGATCGTGCGTTTTATAATAGGCCGTCTTGCCGTATCTTTCGCCAGCGAGTCCCGGTCGGGGAAAATGACGCGGTGCGGCTGTGGTACTGTATCTGTGAAAGTTTTGTTAAAGTAGAACGCGGGAAGTGAGGATGCGCGGGCATCATCGTCTTTCAACAGGGACCAGGCCGTGAACAAAAGAAGGATCAAAGGCAGGAAGAGCCGCCTTAAAAAGTTTTTATAATTATTTTTGCAGAAAGGGTCCATGTGTTAAGCGGGCACAAACCTACATGATTTTATACAAATTATTACATAGTTCGCTAATGCCCTTAAAGGGGGAAAAGGTATGGAATGTTGGGCGGACGTGCATCATATGCGTATAAATATTATGGTGAACAATTAATGAAGGACCTGTACGTAATTGAATACAACCCATTAAAATAAAATGTTGACATGCGCTGGAAAAGAGTCTTATTTTCAGGATTAGGCATAGGACTGATCTATACCTTATTCGTTCATGCAAAAACTACACCGGATTTCCCTGTGCTTGTGCAGGACAAGCCGATCCGCACCATCGTGATCGATGCCGGTCATGGCGGCAGCGACGTGGGCGCCCGGGGCAGCTTTTCGTATGAAAAGAATATAACCCTGGACGTTGCGCTCAAGCTGGGCAAGCTTATCGAGGAGGCCATGCCCGATGTGAAAGTGGTATATACCCGTAAAAACGACCGCTTCGACGACGTGCGCCGCAAGGCCGCCATCGCCAACGAGGCCAAGGGCGACCTGTTCATTTCCATTCACGTGAACGCCGCCCCGCCGCAAAAAAGGATCGTGGGGCACAAAACGCGCACCTATTACGTGAAGAAAAAGAAACGCACCCGCAGGGTTCCTGTTTACAAGACCTATCCCAATCCCGCCAAGGGAACGGAAACGTATATCTGGGCCACTACCAAAAATGCGGCCAAGGCCGAATCGCTGCGCAACAACTCCGTGATCGTGTTCGACGCCAATTCGGAAGAAACGCAGGCCATCATGGACACCAAGGACCCGGAGACCATCATCATGCTCAATACCCTGCGCAACGTATATTTCGATCAGAGCTACCGCCTTTCCAACCTGGTGCAGGATGAATTCGCCCGTGTGGGCCGCATCAACCGCGGCGCCCGCCAGCGCAACGAAAAAGGCATTCTCGTGCTGCATGCCACCGCCATGCCCAGCGTGCTGGTGGAGCTCGGCTTTATCAGCAATCCCGAGGAGGAGAAATACCTCAATTCGGAAAACGGGCAGAACGAGCTGGCCGGCTGCATCTTTAACGCCGTAAAAAAATACAAGGACGAGCTGGAAAGAGTGTATATGAACGCGCAGGTGTCACGCCACCACAGCACGCCCCCCGCTGCCGCGCCTGCCGCCCCCGCGGCCGAACCGGTGAACCATATACCCGCCAACGTTAGTACCACCGCCGAAACGCCGGCCGCCAAACCGGCGACGGAAAATCTCAGCTACAAAGTGCAGCTGATGACCACTTCAAAAGTGTACTCTTCCACCAATTCCCTTTTCAAAAACCTGAAAGGCACCATCGAGCGGGAACAGCACACACAAGGAAAGAAAAAGGTCAATAAATATATATGGGGCAGCTTCCGTACGGAGGCAGAGGCCCAGGCCGCCGTGTACAAAGCCCGCAAACAGGGCTTTACGGACGCATTTATGCTCACCTACAAGGATGGGGAACGCATCGACTGATCCCTGCCATTGGCCCGTGTTTTGCAGATATTCTGTTCGCCTACAACTACGCACCGTTGTTTTAACTATTTTTGCGATACGAACATTCTTAAACGATGCTGAAAATCAATAACGAAACGAAAGTAGGTATTCTGACCACCGTTGCCATTGTGCTGCTGATCCTGGGTTTTAATATCCTGAAAGGCCGGAGCCTGTTTTCCAGTAAAAAGACCATTTACGCGGTTTACCAGCAGGTGAACGGCCTCCAGCCGTCCAATGCCGTAACCGTGAACGGGCTCACCATCGGCAGCGTGCTGGACCTCGAAGTGATGGATAAACGCGCGGGACGCATCCTGGTGACCCTGCAGATCAATAAAGAGATAGAGATACCAAAAAATTCCGTGGCCCGCATCAGCTCCGATCTGCTGGGCACGCGCAAGGTGGAGATCGATTTCGGCAACACCGACGAATCGCTCAAAAATAAAGACACCATTTACGCCGCGGTAGACGGCTCCATCACCGACGCGCTGAAAGAACAGCTCAGCCCGCTCGTGAAAAAGCTGGAAACCGCTCTCGGCTCCGTCGACACGCTGCTCGTTACCGTGAACTCCGTGTTCGACACCACTACCAAACACAACATCCGCACGGCCATCGCGGGGCTCAACGGCACCATGCACAACCTGTCAAAGGCCACCGCCTCCATCGACGGCATGCTCGCGGACGAAGGCAAAATATCCGGCACGTTCGACAACTTCCAGGCAGTGTCCGAAAACCTCAAGAACAACAACGACAAGATCTCCCACATCATCGAGAACTTCGACAAAGCCTCCGGCGCATTCGCCGACGGGCAGCTGGACACCACGCTCAACCAGCTGCGCAGCACCATGGAACGGCTCAACAGCGTGGTAGCCAAAGTAAGCAGCACCGACGGCACGCTGGGCATGCTGGTAAACGACCGCAAGGCGTACAACAACCTGCAAAGCTCGCTGGGCAATCTCAACAAGCTGCTGGAAGACCTGCGCTACAATCCCTGGCGTTACGTGCATCTGAGCGTTTTCGGAAGGAAAAACAAAGTGGTGCCTCTTCCTTCAGACTCGGTTCAATTACAATAAGATCATGTTCAGGAACATATTATACGGCCTGGTACTGTTGGGAGGGATATGCGCTTCGGGCCTGCTGACGGCCGCTTACCGCGGTCATGGGCAGCCGCCGATGAAAAGGGCCGGGCATGTGGCCATGCAGGAAGACACCACGAAGATGATCCACCTGCTCAGGGCCAACAGCGTAGTGAACCTGCAGACGGACACGCTTTCCGAACAACGTTTCGTCGGCGACGTGCTTTTCAGGCAGGGCACCAGCCTGCTCTCCTGCGACAGCGCGGCGCTCAACGCCAATACGAACGTCATCGAAGCCTGGGGCCATGTGCACATTAACCAGAACGACAGCGTGCATACGTATTCCGACCAGCTGCTGTACCTCGCCAACGACCGCCTGGCAACACTTACCGGCAACGCCAAACTGACGGACAGCAAGATCGTGCTCACCAGCCCTACCATTCACTACGACCTGAACACCAGCATCGGCACCTACGACCAGGGCGGCCGGCTCGTGAACGGCGAATCGGTGCTTACCAGCCGCG
>CBINIO010000394.1:0-4537 GCA_966250725.1 uncultured Chitinophaga sp. | reverse complement strand
TTCGAGTGTCTTGTGGCTGCCGTCGTGCATGTATTTGCTGGACCCGGAATAGTTGGTATTGGCATGCGTGTACAGCTCCGGCTCGGTCGCGTCCGTTTGCCCCGGATGTGTCCAGAGCCGCTGGCTGCTGAGAAAAGCGATCTGGTTGTAGCTGGTGAGATTGCCGCCCTGCATTTGCACGGCGAGGTCGTCGGTGATGATATAACCGTACGCGAAAGTGATGAGCACATCCAGTGAAAAGCGCCGGTATGAGAAGGTGTTGGTCAGGCCGCCAAACCACTTGGGCTGGAAGTTGCCGATGTGCTGGAACTGGCGCGTGTCCACCGCGGCGCCTACTTCGTCCATGGAGTTCACGTAGGTAATGCCGGTTACGTTCCCTTTGTCGTCGAAGATCCGTTTTTCGAAACGCGGTTTGCCGGTTTCTGGGTCTACGCCCGCGTAAGGCACGGCTTTCAGCGAGTTGATATCGTCCCCGGGGAAGAGGTAGAACGCGTTGGCGTTATAAAAGCCCTGCCGCAGCGAATCGTTGGCAACGCTGATGATCTTGTTCTTGTTGAAGCTGATGTTGAAGGAAGTGTTCCAGCGGAATTTGCCGTTGGAAATATTGTCGGAATTGATGAGCACTTCCCAGCCCCTGTTCTGCACGCTCGCCACGTTCTTCCATTGCGTGGGGAAGCCGGCGACGGCCTCGAGCGCCACTTTCTGCAGCAGGTCTTCCGAGCGGCGGCTGTAAAAATCCACGCTGGCGGTCACTTTATTAAAGAGCCCGAGATCGGCGCCGGCGCTGAAGGTTTTGGTGACTTCCCATTTCAGGTCGGGATTGGCGAGCACGGTAACGATGGCGCCTCCCTGGCCCTGGTAGGTGTAGCTGGGATCGTAAAGAGTGCGCGTGAGGAAGTTGTCGCCCAGCTGCGAGCCGCTGGTACCGTAGTTGGTGCGCAGCTTCAGGTTGCTGAGCCAGGGCGTTTTCGCGATAAAATGTTCGTTGCTTACGACCCATGCGCCGCCAACGGAGTAGAAGGTGCCATACCGTTTGTCTTTCCCGAAGCTGCTGGATGCGTCCGTACGAAGCGATGCGCTGAGGCTGAAGCGGTCGTCGTAGGTGTAGCCCGCTTCGCCGAAGGCGGAAAATACCGCGCGGTCTTCCTTGCCGCCTTCGATATTGCCGTTTTTGGTGGTGGGGATGCCGAAAACGCTGTAATCATACCTGCCGCCTATCTGCCGGGCCAGCGAGATCACGGGGTACCCGGCCCGCACGTTGTTCACGTTCACGAGGATGTTCTCCAGCTTCGTATGACCGTATTCCGTTGCCGCCAGGGCGCGCAGGCTGTGCGCGCCAAAGGATTTCCGGAAGCTGAGCTGGTTGGAAGTGAGGAATGAAAAAAGCTGGTTGGTATTGGTGCCGAGAAAACCCTTCGAGGAGTATATCGTACCGGAACCGGTGTAGCTCCGCGCGTCTATGTAACTTTCGGTTTTGGTATAGTTGAGGTTGGCGGAATTGGTGCTCGAAATGCTGAGCCAGTCGGTGATCCGGTAATCCGCCTTAACGACGCCGGCTAAACGCTGCGCCTTCGGGTGCACATAGTTGTACTGGTTTTCGAAGATCGGGTTCTCCGACTTCCGCGTCGCGCCGTTTATTTTATATTCCAGCACGGGTTTCAGCGAACCGTCGGCGTTGTAGGGGTTCGCCCAGGGTACCATGCCATAAAGGAAGTTGCCCGAGTTTGATAGCTCCTTATCACCGCTGTCAAAAATGCCGCTCAGGGAAATATTGGTCGTAAGCCGCGAGGAAAGCCTGTTCTCGAGATTGATGCGGAAATTCCCTCTTTTCAGGCCGTTGTTGATGCCGGTGGACTGTTCGTCGTAATACGATCCGCCGATATAATAACGGGACGCTTCGGTGCCGCCGCGGGCGGAGAGGTTCACTTCCTTGGTGCTGCTGTTGAGGAAGGCGTAACGCTGCCAGTCGAACCCGTTGTTCACGTCGGACATCGCGGGCAGGCGGTAGTCGAGATAAGCCTGCAGGGTCGGGTACTGCGGCGCGAGCGCGGCATTGTTCACCCGGTAGTCTTCCGTATAATAACGCTGCTGCAGGTCATACAGTTCCTGCGCGGAAAGAAAGCGGATGGAGCCGCGGTTGGGTTTGTTGATGCCGTATTTCACTTCGGCGCGGAGCTGCGGTTTGCCGGCCTGGCCTTTTTTGGTGTTCACCACAATTACGCCGGCCGCTGCGCGTGAACCGTAGATCGCGGTGGCTGCCGCATCTTTCAGGATGGTCAGGTTTTCGATATCCTGCACGTTCACGAGTTCCTTGAGGTTCTGGTTGGGCATAATAACGCCGTCCAGCACCAGGAGGGGACCGTAGTTCTGCGAAGGCATTACGAATTCGTTGAACTGGTCGACGCCCACGCCCACCACGCTGCTCTGGCCGCGAACAAAGATCTGCCCGCCGGCGCTGGTAGGGTCACCCGCGCCCTGCTCCGAGATATACAGGCCTGTGGCGCGGCCTTTCAGCAGGGAAACGGGGTCGGAGGTGGTGATGCCTTTGCGCAGCTGGTCGCCGGAAATTTTTTGCACGGCGCCGGTAAGCTCGCCGGTTTTTTTGGCGGAATAACCGGTGATGATCAGCTCGTCCAGCTTGGAGGAAGAAACGGTCAGCAGCACGGTCACCGCGCGGCCCGCCGTGGCTTTGATCTTCCGGGGCTCGTACCCGATGAAGGAGATCTCCAGCGTCACTTCCGCGTTTTCCGATTCCAGCTCAAATTCGCCGCTGGCGTTGGTAACGGTGGCTTTGGAAGTACCGCTGATATGAACGGTGGCGCCGGGCATGGGATCGTTCGTTGCCGCGTCGCGCACGGTGCCGCGGATCTTTTGCGGCGGCTGCGGCTGTGCGGGTGCAGGCGCGGCCCTGCGAAGCACGATCGTTTTGCTCACGATGGTCCATGTCAGCCGCTGTCCCCGCAGCGTGGCTTCGAGGGCTTCTTCGAGGGATACGTTTTTAACGGCGACGGATACCACGGCGCCGGAAGGTAAAGTGCCTTCTTCGTACCACACCTGGTAACCGCTTTGCCTTTCGATGTCATCGAGCACCCGCCCGATGGGAACGTTTTCGCGCGAGATGGAGATTTTTTGCGCGATGGCCGCGGCGCTCACATGCATGACGCCAAGCAGCAGGAAGAGAATGGAAAGCTTCACGGTGATTAAACTTTTTGTGAACGGGCTCCGCCCGGATCTGGTTGATAGGCATAACCTGCCCTGCCCCTTCAGGCGAAAGGAAGTTGAGCGCATAATAATGGTTGGTTAAAGATTTAAGAATGTTCTTTGTTTGAATGCAAGACCCTGGTTGTTACTGTCTGAATGTGGTTTTTAGTGTTTACGATGACTGGTTTACGATCAGATGATGGTTTGAATGCCCGTTTCGGCAGGCCATCCGCCCGGTTTTATTTATAATGCGCCGTTCCGGTCTTACGGCAGAACGATGATCTTTTTCCCTTCCTGGCGGAAATGCAGGTTGCTCGCCAGCAGCACCGACAGCGTTTCCGAAAGGCTGTACTTCCTGGATACCTTCCCGGTAAACCGGCGGTGGGTGACCGGTCCTTCGTACACCACTTCCACATCATACCAGCGCCCGATCTCCCGGAGGATCACGGAGATGTCGGCGTTGCGGAAAGCGAAGAACCCTTCTTTCCAGGCCACGGCCAGCGCAGCGTCAGGGTCGCGGCTCACGGATATTTCCTGGCCGTCGCCTACCGTCGTGATCTCGCCGGGCCGCATCACCCTGCTGTTGCCGTTGCCCGCCACTACCCGCACGCTGCCTTCCAGCAGGGCCGTTTGTATGCCGGGCTCGTCGCCGTAAGCCTTTACGTTGAAATGCGTGCCCAGCACCTCGATCTGCGGCCCGCTGGTCTGCACCACGAAAGGCTGCGCGGCATCGGCCGCCACTTCAAAATAACCTTCCCCTTCCAGCCGCACCAGCCGCTGCCCGCCCGTAAAAGACGAGGGGAATTGCAGCACGCTGGCGGCATTCAGCCACACCATGGTGCCGTCGGGCAGCACCAGCCTGTATTGTTCGCCCTTCGGGACTGACAGCTTGTTGATCACCGGCTGCTCCCCGTTTTTTGCGGCTTCGTACACGAGCAGCGATCGTTGCTTGCTCACATTGGAGCCGCCCTGTTGGGTAAGGTCGCCGTCTTCGGTAGCGCTCAGATCTATTACCTGGCCGTTGCCCAGCGTCAGCGTAGCGCGTTTGCCCGGCGTACCCGCTGTCGGGGCAACGGCGTCCGCAGTTACGTCCGTCCGTCCTTTCTCCTGCTGGCGCAGCAGGTAAGCTCCCGCGGCTATGAGCAGCAATATGGCGGCGGCCGCGGCGGGCAGCCATTTCCGCTTCATCCGGCGCACCGTTGCAGGCGGGTGCATCTGCTCCCGCATGCGTTGCAGCAGCCGCGCCCGCGTGTCTTCCAGCGTTGTCGCCTGTTCCGTGGTCACGATTTCCGTGTCGCCCGCGTTCACCCGGTCGTACCAGTCGTGCAGCGCCGCG
>CBINIO010000393.1:0-4537 GCA_966250725.1 uncultured Chitinophaga sp. | reverse complement strand
AGAGATATTCGAGGATGCGTTCGGAGCCGGTGCGCTTTTTTGACGCGTCTCCCTTTACAACGGCCATCAGCATGGCATTGATAGCGCCCGCGCTGGTGCCCGCCAGCCGCATGAAACGGATGCCGGCCTTTTCGAGGATGTAGGTGTAGCCCACCAGCGCCACGCCCAGCACGCCGCCGCCTTCCTGCACGAGATGAACGTACTGGTGACCTTCGGCGTCGAAGGTATCGGAAACGATCAGGTCTTTGAAGTTGTAGCGGGGTCCGCCGGGCCGGTCTTTTTCATCGGCCAGCCTGTCGAGCACGGCGGTAACGCGGGGATGCCGCGTGAAGTCTTCGGGCGTAAGGTTTTTTCGTGCAGGCATGGCAGTGCATTAGGGAAGTAACAATACACTGAAAATACGTCAATTTTTATTCAAATGCACGAAATCCGCGATGCTGCGCGAGCGCCAGCATTTCCCGGTCGCCGCTGCTGTCGCCGTAAGCGTACACGGTTTCAAAAGTGGTGAGATGAACGGCTTCGCGGATGCGGCATACTTTTTCGTCGCCGTTGCAGTTGCGGCCGGTGAGCAAACCGGTCACGCGGCCGTCCTTTACTTCCAGCCGCGAGCCAAGACAGTGCACGCCGATCGTTTCGCTCCAGGGCGCCACCCAGTTTTCCGCGGACGCGGTGACGATATATACTTTATGACCTTCGGCCTGGTGCCAGGCGATGGCGTTGAGCGCCTTGGGCCGCAGCAGCGCGGGCAGGCGTTTGGCGCAGAATTCGTCGCATTGCTTTTGGAAAGTTTCCACAGGCATGTTGTTAAAGAAAAATTTCAGCACGATCTCTTTTATCCTTTGATTGGCGATCAGCTTCAGTTTGAACATGACCAGCAGGGGGAAAAGCAGCGTCATGCCCGCATAAAAGGCCAGCGGGCCTTTCTGGAAACGGATGATCTCAAAAAGCGTGTCCCGCGTGGTGATGGTGCCGTCGAAATCAAAAAATGCGATAACGTTCTTCACAGCTTCAGCTTTTTGAACAGGAATTCCGGAATGCTTTTGATGATGAGCATGATATACCGCCAGAACCATTTGGTGTAGAGCACGTTCTTCTTTTTTCCGGCCGCTTTGAATATATCGCTGGCCACTTCCGCCGGCTGGGCGGTGAGCAGCGGCGGGAGCGTGAGGTGCTGGGTCATTTGCGTGTCCACAAAACCGGGTTGTACGGTCATAACATGCACGCCGGCATGGAACAGGCGGTTGCGCAAACCGGAGAGGTACGCGGTGAAACCGGCCTTGGCGCTGCCGTACAGGTAATTGCTCATCCTGCCGCGGTCGCCGGCTACGGAGCTGATGCCGATGATGGCGCCGCTGCCGCGCGCCGCCATGGCTTCGGCGGCTACGTTGAGAATGGACACGGCGCCGGTGTAGTTCGTATGCAGGATGCGCGATGCTTCCTCCCAGTCGGACTGCCCTTTTTCCTGGTCGCCGAGATAGCCGAACACGCAGATCACCACGTCGGGCTGTACGGGCAGGGATTGGTAAAAGAAAGCGTGCGATTCGAAGCGGAGCGCGTCAAAGGCGTGCGACGAAGCGGCCGCCTGGTGGCGGATCTTCAGGTCCCGCTCCAGCGCCTGCAATTGCGCGGGGTTGCGGGCGGCGAGTTGAAGGGAATAACCGGCGGCGGCATATTTGCGGGCGATGGCTACGGCCATATCGGAACCTGCGCCCAAAATCAATACAGTAGGCATTATGTATGTTGATCGTTAAGAATTGGAGCCGTAATTAAAATGCAGGCGGTCGCTTTGCACGGAGCGGAACTTGCCGCCCGGGTTGTAAGCCTGTACGATGCTTTCGAATTTGCGGGCGTTGGGATAGCTGTTCCAGAACACTTCCTGCCGCATGCGCGCGTCCTTGCTCAGGTACAGCCTTCCGCCGTATTCCAGCACCAGCGCGTCCAGCTCGTCGAGGAATGGGAACAGGCCTTTGCGCACGGGGAAGTCCAGCGCGAGCGTATAACCTTCCATGGGGAAGGAGATAAGGTCGTCCTGCCGGCCGAACACTTTCAGCACGGCGAGGAAAGAGCCCCAGCCTTTTTCGCTGATGCGGCGCAGGATGGCGGCCAGCCCGTCCTTATGCTCCAGCGGCAGCACGAACTGGTACTGCACGAAGCCGTCCTTTCCATAGCCGCGGTTCCAGTGGTGGATGGCGTCCAGGGGGTAAAAGAAAGGCTCGTAAGGCACCACGTTCTCTATCACGCGTTTGTAGTTCTTGGCGTAATACAGCGCGTTGAACGTTTTTACGGTAAAGTTGTTCAGCACAAAGCCCGGCAGGTTGAAAGGCACGGTGAGCTTGCCTTTGGCGGGCAGCTTAAGCGGTGCGCGGCGCTGTTTTCCGTTCAGCTCTTCCGGCGTGGCATGTTCGCCTACGATAAGAATGCTGCGGCCAAAGCTGTCGCCTTTTTGCAGGCAGTCGATCCAGGCCATGCTGTAGGTATAGTGTTTATGCTCGTCGAACAGGCGGATGATCTCGTCGAGATTTTTGGCCTTGATCTGTTTTTGCCTGATGTAGGCGGTCTCGATTTTTTTCAGCCTGAACTTCACCGTGGAGATCACGCCGGTGAGGCCCATGCCGCCGCAGGTAGCCTGGAAAAGATCGGTTTCCTGCGTGGGGGAGCAGGTGAGGAGGCCTTTGCCCGTAAGCACCCGCATGCTGACGATATGATTGGAAAAGCTGCCTTCGGCATGATGATTTTTGCCATGCACGTCCGAGGCTACGGCGCCGCCCACGGTGATGAATTTGGTGCCGGGGGTAACGGGGAGGAACCAGCCTTTCTGCACGGTGATATCCAGCACCTGGTCAAGCGTGATGCCGCTCTGGCATTCAAATACGCCGATGGCTTCGTCAAATTCCAGGACTTTATCAAAACGGAGGGTGGAAATGCTGTGCTCGCCGAGGGACGCATCGCCGTAACAGCGGCCGTTGCCCCGGGCGATAATGTGCTCGTGGGTGTCAACATACCGCTGCAGCTGCTCTTCCAGGGAGAAGGCGGCTTCGTCGCAGTCCAATGCGGGATAATTGCCCCAGTTTGATAATTGTTTTCGCATTATTCAAAAAAACTTTTATTCGTCGGTAAATAAATGATCACATAAAAGCTGAGGATCCACAGGAGGATGGTTATTTGAATAAAGCGGTCTTTGTATAGGATTTTTGTGGGAGAACCTGTATCGTTGTCCACGTAGGTTATCTGCAAATATCGCATTAATCCGGCAATTACAAAAATACTTGTGTAGTACAGCCGGTAGGTGTTGAAATGCTGCATGGTGGCCGGCGCCATGGTATACATGATATACGCCACGATGATAACGGCCGACACGAGCGCCAGCGATACGTTGAGGAAATCCATGTTGTACCCTTTGGAGGCCTTGCGCATGTCCTTGCCGGTACTTTCCTTCAGCACGATATCGTCCCGCCGTTTGGCGATAGCCATGAACAGGGCGAGGAGGAACACCATCAGCATCAGCCATTCGGACACGGCGACGTCCGCAAGCACGCCGCCCGCTTTTACGCGCAGCACAAAACCCGCGGCCACGATGAAGATGTCGAGGATGGAGATGTTCTTCAACCCGAAGGAGTAAGCCATGTTCAGTACGAAGTAAATGCTCAGGACGAAGGCGAATTTTTCTTTCAACGCCAGCGCGCCGGCAAAACCGCCGATCACGAGCAGGCAAAAGATCGCCAGCCCCGTTTTCGCCGGCACCGCGCCGGAAGCCAGGGGGCGCCTGCTTTTCGTGGGATGCGCCCTGTCCGCCTCAATGTCCCGGTAATCGTTGATGATATAAATGCTGCTCGCGATCATGCTGAAGCATACAAAACCCAAGCCTGCAATAACGATCTTGTCGATGTTCCAAATTTCCCCTGCAAAAAAAAGCGGGATATACATGAAGAGATTCTTAGCCCAATGTTTTGGCCGGAGTAACTTGATATATTGCACGGGATTAAACATTAATGCGCCGCAAAATACAACGAATCTGAGGATTTGTCATTACTTTTAACCCCTTAATTATTACAGTATTGTTATTTATAAAAAATCCCAAATATGAACTTGCCTGCTCTTACGTCACGTAAAGCGTTGATCTTTGAGAGTTTAATGATCATCGGCTTTGCGCTCGTTCCGTTGCTTGTCACATTCCCTTACCGCGTGAATATCTTTCTCTCCTGGGAAGGCGCGTACCGTATTTCGGAAGGCCAGATGCCGTACCGCGACTTCGGTTTGCCGCTTGGGTACGGCTATTGGATCGTGCCCGCGCTGTTTATGAAACTGTTCGGCCCGCAGCTGATCTCGCTGGTAAAAGCGCAGGTATTGCTCAACATCATCGGCGGTTTTTCTTTCCGCGGCATCCTCCGCAACCTCGATGTGGCGCCCGGCGTGCGCGTGCTTTCCGTACTGCTGTTCGTTATTTCCTATTCGTTCTTTAATTTCTGGCCCTGGTATAACAATACCGTGATCATCTACCAGCTGGCAGGCCTTGCGTTCCTGCTCTGCGCCCTGCGGA
>CBINIO010000392.1:0-4547 GCA_966250725.1 uncultured Chitinophaga sp. | reverse complement strand
TGCCACCCTAGCTCAGCTGGTCAGAGCGGTTGTTTCGTAAATAACAGGTCGTCGGTTCGATCCCGATGGGTGGCTCACAAAACCTCCATGTTGCCGAATGCAGCATTGGAGGTTATTTTTTGCCGGTAGGTTTGGATAATGGCCGCGGCGCTGCTCCAGACCGCGTCCGCATCCATTCCGGGGTAATATTTCCGGAACATCGCTTCCGCCGCGGCATAGTCGCGGTTGTTAAAATAATACGCCACGATCTGCCGGATGTATTCTTTCCTCGTACCGTCGTCGCGGCCGTTTTCCAGCTCCGGTATGCCGGCTGTTTTTAAGTACGCAAGATTTTCCTCTATTTCCCTGTTCCGCCAGGGGTTCGTTTCCGCGAACCACAGCCGGCCATTGCTGCCGTAGAGGTAAATGGCAGGCACCAGCCTGGCGTTCGGCAGGCCGCTTACCCTGCAGGTGCCGCAGCTGCGGTAGTTCTCCACTTCGGCGTCGAAATACAGGCGCATGTTGTTGCCCACGATGTACGTGCCGCCCTCATGCGAGAAAAATTCTTCGTATGGCGCATCCTGTGTCTTCCCCGTTTTCCTGAAGATATAATCGATGCTGGTAAACGTTTCCTGCCCGGGATATGTAAGCGATAATTGCAGTTCGTTTTCCCCATCGCCGTCTATGTCGGTCAGCAGCTCGGCAAAGTCGGCGTCGCGGTGACGTGCGCGCACGTCGGCCACCGAGGCGAAAGTGCCGTCTTTCAGCTTTAGCGGTGCATCGATCACAACCGATACCGGCTCAACCCTCATGGGTCTTACCATTTCCGTTGCTTCGCGTTTGACGCCTTTTGGTTTGGGGCCGAAGTTGTACAGCAGCACGAAAAAGACAATGAGCCCGGCGGTCACAAAGCCCATGAACTTCCAGGGCATACGGCTGAAGTCCGGCTGCACATATTCGTCCGTCACGTATCGCCGGTAACCGGTAAATGGCCGCCGGTAAACCGGCTGTGGCTGCGCGGGTTGCGCCTGGGTAGATTGCGGCTGCGGCCTTGGAGGCGGCGGTTGTCTTTGGTAAAAAAGCTGCCTGTCGTACCGGGCTTTTTTGTCGGGGTCGCACAATATCTTGTATGCATCCAGCACTTCGCGGAACCTGGCTTCGGCGGTTTTATCGCCGTTGTTCCGGTCGGGGTGATAGCGCAGGGAGAGTTTACGAAAAGCGGATTTGATTTCCCGTTGGGAAGCGGTTTCAGGGATAGATAATATCTGGTAATAGGTAGGCATTACATTAGATGAACGTTAAAAGTAATGCTTCCATTGTAAAGTGGGAAGCAAAGATAGAAGGCAACTAGCCAGCAACGGGTACGGAAACTACAAAACAAGCGTCTCTGTATAGCAGAAAGGTGACCAGCAACAAATTCTGAAACAAAAACAATTTTCGCAACCCGCAAAAATAAAATCCAGACAAACTTAGAGAATCTTCAAAAACCGGCTTTTAATAAAATCGCAAAGTCCACACAAAACCGTAATATCCTTGAAAATTCAGCATTTTCTAAAACAGGCCTTCTAATAACAGGCATCCCGGCAAGCACCGGCGCAAAAAACAAAAAAGGTCTGTTAGACAACAGACCTTCTACTAAACTAACCCAAACAAACGTTTAATGAACGTTTAAAAATCTTTACCTGGAAGAACCGGCTTCAAATCCACCGGGCCTTGCCTTTATTTGACAGAACCGGCTACAAATCAGGCCTGTTCCGCGAGTTTTGCTTTTATCTTGGCTTCGACTTCGGTGGCTACTTCAGGATTGTCCAGCAGCAGCTGTTTCACGGCATCGCGGCCCTGGCCCAGCTTGTTGCCTTCGTAGCTGAACCAGCTACCGCTTTTCTGCACCACACCGTATTCCACGCCCATGTCTATCAGCTCGCCCACTTTGGAAATGCCCTGGCCGAAGATGATATCGAATTCCGCCATGCGGAAGGGAGGCGCTACTTTGTTCTTTACCACTTTCACTTTTACGCGGTTGCCGATCGCTTCGTCGCCGTCTTTGATCTGGCTCATACGGCGGATGTCCAGCCTAACGGAAGCGTAGAATTTGAGGGCGTTGCCACCGGTGGTGGTTTCGGGGTTGCCGAACATCACGCCGATCTTTTCACGCAGCTGGTTGATGAATATGCAGCAGCAGTTGGTTTTGGAAATGGTGGCGGTCAGCTTGCGGAGGGCCTGGCTCATAAGACGGGCCTGCAGACCCATTTTGCTTTCGCCCATTTCGCCTTCCAGCTCGCCTTTCGGCACCAGCGCGGCTACGGAGTCGATCACCACCACGTCCACCGCACCGGAGAGGATCAGCCTGTCGGCGATTTCCAGCGCCTGTTCACCATGGTCGGGCTGCGAGATCAGCAGCGAGTCCACATCCACGCCCAGCTTGCGGGCATAGGTGCTGTCAAAGGCATGCTCGGCGTCGATAATGGCGCAGATACCGCCTTTTTTCTGCGCTTCCGCGATCGTATGGATCGCCAGCGTGGTCTTACCGGAAGACTCGGGACCGTATATTTCTATCACCCTTCCTTTCGGCAGGCCGCCAATACCCAAAGCGATATCCAGCCCCAGGGAGCCCGTGGAGATAAATTCCATCGGCGAATCGGGCTTTTCGCCCATCATCATCACGGCGCCTTTCCCGAAATCCTTGTCGATCTTGTCCATCGTAAGGCGGAGGGCCTTCAGCTTATCTGTATTGTTATTGGCAGTGGCGTTTGACATAATCTTTGAATTAGTAAGTAAGTATTTGTTACGAATTAATGGTAGTGCAAGTTATAATTATTTCCCCGAAAACTCCTAAAATTTTTAGCATTTTTTCCAGAATACTAATTTCACTAGCATCGGATATGATACAAAGGTGCGCCACCTTTACGCAAGGTACGTGCGCAGCGGACAAGTTTTTGAAATTCCCGGAAAAATAATTTTACCCCACGATCGCGTACGCGATCACCTGTGAAAGAATCCCCACCCCGAGGCCGATATACACCTCCTGCGTGGTATGCGCGTGCAGCACCAGCCGCGCGGTGGCCGCCAGCCCGGTAAGCACGAAAGCCAGCGCCAGCGGGAGACTTACGTTCATCTCCATCCCCCACATCATCATGAGCAGAAAGCCGAGCACGCCGCCCCAGCCCGTGGTATGCATGCTGATCTTGACAAAGCTGTTGGCGACCAGACAAACCACCACGGCGATAAAAATACCGAGGAAAAAAGCGTCGAAAAAGCCGGGGGTAAGGCCCTGGCGCTTGAAGGTATAGAACACCCAGAAATAGAAGATCGTGGTGGCGACATACGGAATGATCCTGTCGGTACGGCTGTCCAGCTCAAGACTGTTCACAAAGCCGAGCAGCTTCATGAGCACCACGGACAGCAGCGGGAACAGCAGGCAGCCCACGCCCACGCGGATGTACAGGCTGTCGAACTCGAAGCGGAAGCTGTTATGCTTGAACACCATAAAGTATTCCGGCAGCGCGGTAACCACCAGGAATGTGATGAGCAGGGGAATGAACAAGGGATGCAGCAGGTAAGAAAATACTGTTGCGGCGGCCCGCAGCGCGGGCGGAAAATGTAAGGTCGATTTCTGCTCTTCCATGAAAATGTTATGATTATAATTCCTTGCGTAAACGCGCCACGGGTATGTTCAGCTGCTCGCGGTACTTGGCTACGGTGCGCCGCGCGATGTTGTACCCTTTGTCCTGCAGCATTTTGGTGAGATTCTCGTCGCTGAGGGGCTTGCGTTTGTTTTCCCCGCCGATCATGTCGGAGAGGATCTTTTTCACCTCGCGCGTGCTTACCTCCTCCCCGCTGTCGGTGGACAGGGATTCGGAGAAAAAGAACTTGAGCTTGAAGGTGCCGAATTCGGTCTGCACATATTTACTGTTGGCCACGCGGCTTACGGTGGAAATGTCCAGCTGGGTGATGTCCGCAATGTCTTTCAGGATCATCGGCTTCATGGTGGTTTCGTCGCCGGTGAGGAAAAACTCGTGCTGGTAGCTCATGATGGCTTCCATGGTGCTCAGCAGCGTATGCTGGCGCTGCTTGATGGCGTCTATGAACCATTTGGCAGCGTCGATCTTTTGTTTGATGAAGAGTACGGCCTCTTTCTGGCGTTTGTCCTTTTTATCGCCGCGGTCGTATTCCTTCAGCATTTCGCGGTAGCCTTCGGAGATGCGGAGGTCGGGCGCGTTCTTGCTGTTGAGGGACAGTTCCAGCTTGCCGTTATTATTAAGGATGAAAAAATCCGGGATCACATAGCTCTCCGCTTTGTTCATCAGGCTGTAATTACCGCCCGGCTTGGGATTGAGCTTGATGATCTGGCCGATGGCCTCGCGCAGGTCCTCATCGGAAAGGTTGAGGGAACGCTGGATCTTCTCGTAATGTTTTTTAGTGAACTCGTCGAAGTAATTGTCGAGGATGGAAATGGCGGTCTGCACGCCGGGATCGTCCGGGTTCTTGCGTTTGAGCTGCAGCAGCAGGCATTCCTTCAGGTCCGCGCAGCAAACGCCGGCGGGGTCGAAGGTCTGGATGAGTTTGAT
>CBINIO010000391.1:0-4566 GCA_966250725.1 uncultured Chitinophaga sp. | reverse complement strand
CCTTCTTCGCCCACCGCGCCGATGAACAGACCCACGATGGCCGGGCCGACGAACACGGGCAAACCCGCGCCGAGGTTGAGGATGGCCATGGCCGCGCCTTTATCTTTTTTTACCAGTGAAGGCACCAGCGCGGTAAGCGGTACGTAACCCGCCAGCAGCGCGCCCCAGAGGATGCCCGCGCTCATCACCATCCAGTAGCTGTTCTCCCAGATCTGCGGGGAATAATAAAATAATAAAGTGCTGACCGCGCAGCCCACGCCGCCAAACCACATGATGGTGTTGCGCCAGCCGAAGCGGTCGCCCACAAAACCGAATATGAGGTTGAAGATGATATTGGAAGTGAAGATGGTGCCCCAGATGGTGAGCCATTCGGTGGTCTCGAAACCGTGACGGGCCATGTACATGGGGAGGAACACGGGGAAGGCGAATTGCGCGGTGGTGTTGATGACGCGCACGATGCCGCCCAGCAGGACCTTTGGTTCTTTTTTCACGATGGTAAGCCCCTTTACCAGCTCTTGCAGCTTGGAGCCGCCGGAAGACTGGCTTTCGGATTTACTGCGGCCGCGGTTGAGCAGCAGCGCGAAAACGGCGCCGAGTAACGCCCAGAAAAGCGAGGTCCATAATGTATTGAGATGACCGAACTCCGTGATGGCCCAGCTGGAATAATAGGCGCCGAGCACGTTGAGGCCGCCGGTGAACACGAACCAGAACCAGCCCACGGCGCGGCCGAGCTGCTGCTGCGGCGAAGCGTAAGCGATCCACACGAGGAAGGTGTAAGCAAAAAGCGGGTAGCCGAAACCGCGGAGGGCGTAGGTCAGCAGCATAACAGGCACATTCAGCTCGGGCATGCCGAAGCCCACGAAACCGACGGTGCCGAGGCAATAAAGCAGCAAACCCAGGGCCATGGTGCGTTTTACGCCGAGGCTCTCGGCCAGTACGCCGGAAAACCATGCGGAGATGGCGATGGTGATGCCATAGACGGTAAATAGGGTTGCGGATTGTTGCACGGTCATGCCGTGGTCCACCAGGTAAGGGCTTAGCCAGCCTTGTTCAATACCGTCGCCCATCATGAAGATCATGACGCCGATGTACCCCCATAATAACTGGCGTGGAATTCCTGCTTTTTCGAAGATGGTCATGTTAAAAATGTTAATTCGTGGAATGAAATGAAGCTGAAATAAAAGTAGAAATTAAACTTTATTAAACAAAATTTAATTAAAATAAAGTAAAAATTAATTTAGTGTTAAACCTGCCTTTCAGGCGGCTTAAAGGAAGGATTTCAATCCGCCGGGTTTTTAGCATCCGATTTAAAACCTTACTTTTGGTGAAAAGGATAAAGGTATTTAAACATAAGTTAAGCAAAATTCCACATGAATATTACGGAAAGGCATCAATTGATATTGCAAAAGCTGCAGGAGAACGGAAAAGTGGACATACAGGAGCTGAGCGATTCCCTGCAGGTATCCGGGGTCACCATCCGGAAAGACCTGAAGCTGCTGGAAGAAAAAAAGCTGCTGTACCGCACCAAAGGCGGCGGCAGCACGCAGAACCCTTATACGATCGAGCGGCCCATCAATGAAAAGGAATTTATCAAAATGGACGAAAAGAAACGGATCGCGAAAGCGGCCGTGGAGCTGATCGGGCAGAACGATTCCATTATCATCGGTTCCGGCACCACCGTATTTGAGCTGACGAGGGAGCTGCATCCCAATAAACACCTCACCGTAATTACGCCCGCGCTGAAAGTGGCGCTGGAACTTTGCAACCGTCCGCATATCGACGTGCTCCAGATCGGCGGGCTCATCCATCAAAGCTCATCCGCCGCCGCGGGCTCCTTCGCGGAACGTTTGCTCGACGATATTTCTTGCGGCGTGCTGTTCGTCGGCGTCGACGGCATCGATCCCGAGTTCGGTCTTTCCATCACCAACCTCGCCGAAGCCAGTCTCAACATGAAAATGATCAGCCTCGCGCAAACCGTCGTGGTGATGGCGGACAGCTCCAAGTTCGACCGGCGCGGCATCGGCCGCATCTGCAGCCTTGAGCAGGTGGATTATATCATTACCGACAGCCACATATCCCCCGAAACCGTGAAGATGCTGACGGAAAGAGGGGTGAAGGTGATCATCGCGGAATAACCGGCGCTGCCCGCAGGCGGGGGCGGTTGTCACCGAATAATTTTTTTTCTGGTAAAATCCAGCTGCGGCAAGCATCTCCACATTCTGTATCTTCATCGCCAATATGAGTATGAGAAGACCCGGCAGGAAACCCGGCGAACCGGACCTGAGCTTCAGGGAACGGATGGCCGCGCTCCGCAACCTGCCTGCATTTTTTAAACTGGTATGGCAAACCAGCCCCTGGCTGTCCGTTTCCAACATCCTCCTGCGCGGCGCGCAATCCGCCACGCCAGTGGCGCTTTTATATGTGAGCAAGCTCATCATCGATGAAGTGGTACTGATGACGCAGCAAAAAGGCGATCTTTCTTACCAGTACCTCTGGGAGCTGGTAGCGCTGGAATTTGCGCTGGTGATCGTTTCCGGCGCGTTGGGCCGCGCCATTTCGCTGCTGGACAGCATGCTCGGCGAACAGTTGGCCAACCACACTTCCGTGCGCATCATGCAGCACGCCGCCACGCTCGATCTCGATCAGTTCGAGGACTCCACTTTTTACGACAAGCTCGAAAGGGCGCGCCAGCAAACCGCCGGGCGCACCGTGCTGCTCGGCCAGGTGCTCACGCAGGTGCAGGACGTGGTGACGATGATCTTTCTCGCCGCCGGCTTGCTCACGTTCAGCCCCTGGCTCATCCTGCTGCTGCTGGTGGCGGTGATCCCGGCCTTTTTGTCCGAAACGCATTTTAACGATAAATTCTACGCGCTGGCCTGGGGGCAAACGTCGGACAGGCGGGAGCTGGATTACATCCGCTTTCTCGGCGCCAGCGACGAGTCCGTGAAGGAAGTGAAGATCTTCAATCTCAGCGGTTACCTCGTGGAAAGGTTCCGGCGGCTGGCGGACAAGTTTTATAAGGACAAACGCGATCTTTCCATCCGGTACAATATCTGGGCCGTGCTGTTCGCCGTGATCGGCAGCGCGGGGTATTACGCGGCTTATGTCATTATCATCCTGCGTACGGTGCAGGGGCAGCTGTCCATCGGCGACCTGGCGTTTCTCGGCGGTTCGTTCCGCCAGCTGCGCGGCCTGCTGGAAGGCGTGCTCATGCGCTTCACCAGCGTTACGCAGGGCGCCATTTACCTGCGCGACCTGTTCGAGTTTTTTGAAATTTCCCCGCGCATCACGCAGCCCGTTAAGGCGCGGCCTTTTCCCAAACCGATCCGCGAAGGGTTTACGTTTGAGAACGTCGGGTTTAAATATTTGCATGCGGAGCGATGGGCCAACCGGCATCTCAACTTTACGCTGCATGCAGGTGAAAAGCTGGCGCTGGTAGGGGAGAACGGCGCGGGGAAAACCACGCTGGTAAAGCTCCTCGCGCGGCTGTACGATCCCACCGAAGGGCGTATTTTGCTGGATGGGCATGACCTGCGCGAATATGACCTTGCCGAGCTGAGAATGCAGGTAGGCGTTATTTTCCAGGACTTCCAGCGTTACCAGATGACGTTCAGCCAGAACATCGCCGTGGGCAATATCGCGGAGATCGGGAATACGGCGATGATCGAGAACGCCGCGCAAAAAAGCATGGCCGACGCGCTCTCCGAACGCCTGCCCGGCCGGTACGAGCAGATGCTCGGCAGGCGCTTCAACAACGGCGTGGAGCTGTCCGGCGGCGAGTGGCAGAAGATCGCGCTGGCCCGCGCGTATATGAAAAACGCGCAGCTGCTGATCCTGGACGAACCGACCGCCGCGCTGGACGCACGCGCGGAATACGAAGTGTTCCAGCGTTTTGCCGATCTTACGAAAGACCGGTCCGCCGTGCTGATATCGCACCGCTTCTCCACCGTGCGCATGGCCGACCGCATCCTGGTGCTGGAAAAAGGCGAGCTGATCGAGATCGGCAGCCATGACGAACTGCTGGCGAAAAACGGCCGGTATGCGGAACTGTTCCATTTGCAGGCGAAGGGTTACAGGTGAAAAGCCTGACAAGGATCATTTCCCGGGAAAGATTTGCGCCGTAAAATTGCATCATGGAAAAAAATCCCGCACCCGCCATCAAAAGACTGAAGATCATCGCCCTGCTGGAAGGCATCTCCTTCCTCGTGCTGCTGTTCATCGCCATGCCGCTGAAGTATTTTGCGGACATGCCGGGGATGACAAGACAGGTGGGCATGGCCCACGGCCTGCTGTTCGTGCTGTACGTGATACTGGTGATAGAAGTGAAGATCGTGATGGACTGGTCTTTCCGCAAAACGGCCATCGCGCTGGGAGCGTCGCTGGTGCCGTTTGGCACGTTCTATATCAATGAGAAGTGGATGAGGCGCAAATAAAAAAAACGGCGGACGGTCTCTCAACCGCCGCGCCGTACATAATACCTTTCTAAAAAAAACGCTTAAGCCTTCGCTTGTTCATACTGCTCCATTTCGTCCGCGCTGGGGCCGTAGCTGCCGGGGATCGGCACGT
>CBINIO010000390.1:0-4579 GCA_966250725.1 uncultured Chitinophaga sp. | reverse complement strand
CCGCCGGCATGGACCTTCGCGCGAACCTCGAAACGGCGCTCACCCTGCAACCGCTGGAACGCGTGCTGGTGCCCACCGGCCTCTTTATGGAACTGCCCGCCGGCTTCGAAGCCCCGGTGCGCCCGCGCAGCGGTCTCGCCATCAAGCAGGGCCTCACATTGCTGAATACCCCTGGCACGATAGATGCAGATTACCGGGGGGAAATCAAAGTGATCATGATCAATTTGTCAAACGAACCGCAAACCATCGGGCACGGCGACCGCATCGCACAGATGGTGATCGCGCCTTTTGTACAGGCAACGCTGGCCGAAGTGCCCGAGCTGTCTGACACAGCCAGGGGCGCAGGCGGTTTCGGCCATACCGGAAAATCCTGAACATGCGTCTTACCGGAATATTTATAGCTGTCGCCGCGAGCCTGGTAGCCGCGTCTTGTGGGAACACGCGAAAGATCGCTTCCACACCCGGCCCCCTGCAAAAGGAGATACTCGCGCAGCGGGCGGACAGCCTGTTTTTCGCCGCGCAGCGCTCCAAAATGCTCGGCGATTATAAAACGGCCATCACGCAATATTCCGATTACATCCGTCTCAACCGCAACAACGCGACCGTTTATTACGAGCTGAGCCGCCTCTTTCTCGAAGTGCGCAACCCGCAATACGCGCTCGGTTTCGCGCGCCGCGCCGCCGCCATGGACACTTCCAACAAATGGTTCCAGATGGCGCTGGCGGACGCGTTTTCCGTGAACGGCATGTTTGACAGCGCCGCCGTGGTGTACGGCCGCCTCAGCAAACAAAGCCCGCTGGACGACGAGCTGCTTTTTAACAAAGGCGTTTCGCTTTCCAAAGCCGAGAACTACTCGGAAGCCCTCGAAGTGTTCGACACGCTGGAAACCAGGGTAGGCGTGGCGGAAGAGATCATCTTCCAGAAGCAGCGCATTTATTCCCGGCTCGGCATGGTAGACGAGGCAACGGGCGAAGTGCGGCGGCTGATCGCGCAGCAGCCCGGCGAGCTCCGATACTGGGGCCTGCTGGCGGAAATATACGATGCCGCCGAACGCACCGCCGAAGCCCGCGCCGTGTACGACACCATCCTCACCATGGACCCGCAGCACCCGCGCGCGCTGATCGCCATCGCCAACTTTGAAAAAAAGAACGGCAACGAACCGCAATACCGCGCATACCTTATCAAAGCATTCAGCAATCCCGGTTATACGATCGACGAAAAAGTATCTTTCGTATACCCGTACCTGCAAATGGTGGAAACCGATACCAGCAAACGCGCCGAAGGCATCCTGCTTACAAAGATGATCGTGGACGCGCATCCCGGCGAGGCAAAAGCCTACGCCCTGCGCGCGGACATGTTCTCGCAGGCTGACATGGCGGACAGCGCCATCGTGAATTACAACAAGGCCCTCGCGCTGGACAGCACGCGCTTCAGCGTATGGTACCAGCTGATGTGGCTGTATTCCCGCGCCGACCGCTCCGATTCCCTGCTGCGCGTCAGCGAGCATGTGATCGGCCAGTTCCCGAAAGAGTTCATGGGGTATTATTTCAACGGTCTCGCCAATTATTTCAAACAACGACATGCCGCCGCCGCCCGCTCGCTGAATACCGCGCTGGCCATCGGGGGCGAAAAACGTTTTGTGGGCGATGTGTACGCGCTGCTGGGAGACACCTATCACGCCAGCGGCATGCACGACAGCAGCGACAGCTGTTACGACATCGTGCTGAGCCTGCGGCCGAAGGACCATATCGTCATGAACAACTACAGCTACTATCTTTCCATGCGCGGCGAAAAACTGGACAAAGCCGAGCAGCTCAGCCGCCGCTCGCTGGAGCTGAAGCCCGAAAGCCCTACGTACATGGACACCTACGCCTGGATACTTTTCCGCCTCGGGCGGTACAAGGAAGCGCGCATGTGGATCGAGAAGGCGCTGCAAAACCCGGAGGCCCGGCAGGACCCGGACGTGCTGGAGCATTACGGGGATATTCTTTTTAACCTGAACGAAAAAGAAAAAGCCGTTCAGTACTGGCAGATGGCAAAGGCCCGGGGCGCCAATTCCCACGGCCTCGCCAGGAAGATCGCCGAAAAACGTTACATCAGGAACATGGACCGCTGAGTGTTTGCGCTCATCGGGGACCATCAAAACATTATACGCAAAAATGAAGCAAAAAGCAGTACTACAGCTTGTTATATGTCTGGCTAGCCTGGCCCTGTTCAGCTGCCGCTCCACGAAGATCACACGCGCCACCTTTCCTTCCGACACTACGGGAGCGCGCCCCGGCGGTTCGCCCGGCGGCACGGACCTGGCGCTTGCCCGCAGCATCCTTCAGAAAGTGAATGCCAACCGCCTGGAGTACAAGACCTTTTCCGCCGAAATGAAAATGGACTACGAGGACGACAAGGGAAAAAAGATGAACAACCTTGGCGTGAACGTGCGCATGCAGTACGACAGCGTGATATGGATACGCGTATCCGGCCCGCTCAACGTGGAAGGCGCGCGCATACTCGTCACGAAAGACAGCATCAAGATCATCAACAAGATGGAAAATACCGTTACCCTCCGCAGCGTAAGCGAAGGCAAGGAACTGCTGAAGATGGACCTCAGTCTTTCCGCCCTGCAGGACCTGATCGTGGGCAACCCCGTTTTCCTTTCCGATTCCATCAGCCAGATCGTTACCACTCCGTCCATCATTTCTTTTGCTTCATTACAGCCGGGGCTCGAAAGCATGTTCAACGTATTTGCTGACGACTTCCTGGTACAGCAATGCAAGATCACCGAAAAGGACAGCACAAAGGAATCGCCGCGCGTGGTAGAGCTTACTTACGGCGATCACAAACCGGTGGCCGGGAAAAAAATGGCCTTCCAGCGGAAGATATACGTGGAAGAAAAGAACGTCGTGAAAGTGGCGCTCGATTTCAGGAAAATGGAGCTGGACAAAACGCTCACTTTCCCCTTTACCATTCCTCCATCCTACACCCGTCAGTAAACAATTTCGTTGTATATTTAACGTTATAATCATCACTAAATGGCAATATGGTGCAATTGAAAAAGTTTATCCCTCTTTTGTTGCTGGCGCTCATGCCCCTGTTACTGCATGCGCAAAGTAACCAACCTTCGCGGGAAGAACTGGAGAAGAGAAAGCGCGAGCTGCAGAAAGAAATGGACGAGACGCAGGCTATTTTGAAAGAAACGAAAAAATCAAGCAAGGAAAGCCTGGCGCAGCTGCGTGCGCTTCGCAACAAGATCAACGTGCGCAGCAAGATGATCCGCAACATCAACGACGAGATCAGGCTCATCAACAACGACATCAACAACGCCCGGCGGGATGTAAAGACCCTGCAGAACGACCTGGACACGCTCAAGGCGCAATACGCCCAGCTGATCGTGGCCGCGTACAAGAACCGCAGCTCCTACGCGCTGCTGAACTTTATTTTTTCGGCGGACAGCTTCAACGAAGCCGTAAAACGTTATCAATATCTCAAACAATACCGCAACTTCCGCCGCCGCCAGGCCGATAATATCATCGAAACGCAGGCGCAGCTGGAACAGAAAGTAAAGAACCTCCAGGCCCAGCGCGTGAAACGTTCCTCCACGCTGAAAGTAGAGCAGCAGGAACGCACCACCCTCGAAAAGGACCGCAAGGAAAAAGACCAGGTGGTGGCCAAGCTGAAAGGCCGCGAGAAAGAGCTGATGGCGGACATCAGGGAGAAACAGAAAGACCAGAAAAAGATACAGGACCTGATCCGCGCCGTTATCCGCAAGGAGATCGCCGCCGCGCGTAAAAAGGCCGAAGCCGAGGAGGCCGCCCGCAAAAAGGCCGCCGAAGCCGAACGTAAACGGAAAGAAGCGGAAAGACAGCGCGCGCTGGCCGCCGCCAAAGCAGCGGGCGCCACCGCAACGCCAAACAATGCCACCGCCGCGGCTTCGCAGCCAGCCGCACCCACGCCGCCGCCCAAACCCGAGCCGGAGGAAGAAGAAAAACCGTCGCGCGTGTACAACGTGCTGGAAGCCTCTCCCGAAGCCGTTGCGCTCTCCGAAAAATTTGAGGACAACCAGGGCAAGCTCCCCTGGCCCGTGGAGTCAGGCATGATCATCGGCTGGTTCGGCCTGCAGAAAAACCCGGACATCAAAATACAGGAAAACAACGACGGCATGATATTCGCCACCCGCAAAGGCGGCAACGTGAAAGCCATTTTTGAAGGGGAAGTGCGGGTGGTGATGGCGATCCCCGGCGGCGGTTATTCCATCCTCGTGAAACACGGCCAGTACTTCACCAACTACGTGGGCCTGCAAACCTTTACCGTAAAATCCGGTCAGAACATTCATACCGGCCAGGTGATCGGCACCGCCAAATCGAACGAGGAGCAGAGCGCGGGAACGGTGGAAGTGCAGATCTACAAACTCGACAAATTGCAGAACGCCAACCGCTGGATCAAGCAGCGGTAGCAGAAAAGTATTCAACCAAAAAAGGGCTATATCGGTGTCGATATAGCCCTTTTTAGTTGGCAGCGGCAGCCGCCGATACGGCCATCTTCTAATTGGATCATGCAGCGACAACAAAAATATTCCATGAAAAAG
>CBINIO010000389.1:0-4600 GCA_966250725.1 uncultured Chitinophaga sp. | reverse complement strand
CCGGTCGTTGACCCCTGTGGATCTCGTTGTGGTCCGCCACGATCTTCGCGCCGATAGCCGCCTGTATCGCGATCAGGAATTGCTGGCGCGGCAGCAGCTCCTTCAATTTTTCGCAGAGCTTGCGGCCAAAATCCTGCGCGCGGCTGCGGTGAATGAGCGCGCTGAGCGCGTCCACTTTTTCGGCGTTGAGCAGGATGTCCATTTTCACGATATCGCTGTCACGGAAACCGATGGGCGTATAGTCAAACGACGCATAACCGCGCGTCTGGCTTTTCAGCTTGTCGTAAAAGTCGAACACGATCTCGGTGAGCGGCAGCTCGAACATCAGCTCCACGCGGCTGGTGGTAAGATAGCTCTGGTTGAGCAGCAGCCCTCTTTTGCCGAGGCACAGCGTCATAATGTTGCCGATGTATTCGGGTTTTGTGATGATCTGCGCGCGTATCCAGGGCTCCTCGATGCGGTCCAGCTTGGTGGGGTCCGGCATTTCGGAAGGATTGTTCACCACGATCAGCTTGTCTTTCGTATCATAGGCTTTAAACCCTACGTTGGGCACGGTGGTGATCACGGTCTGGTTGAACTCGCGTTCCAGCCTTTCCTGGATGATCTCCATATGCAGCATGCCGAGGAAACCGCAGCGGAAGCCAAAACCCAATGCCTGCGAGGTTTCCAGCTCGTAGGTCAGCGAAGCGTCGTTCAGCTGGAGCTTGTCCATGCAGTCGCGCAGCTCTTCAAAATCTTCGGTCACCACGGGAAAGATGCCGGCAAATACCATCGGCTTCACCTCTTCGAAGCCCTGGATGGCCTCTTTGCAAGGGTTGTTCGCCAGGGTGATGGTATCGCCCACTTTTACTTCTTTCGCGTTTTTGATGCCGGTAATAATATAGCCCACATCGCCCACGTTCACTTCCTTTCTTTGTTGCAGGCCCAGTTTGAGGATGCCCACTTCGTCCGCTTCATATTCCTCGCCGGTGTTTACAAAACGGATCTTGTCGCCTTTGCGGATAGAGCCGTTGAACACCCGGAAATAAGCGATGATGCCGCGGAAGGAGTTGAACACGCTGTCGAATATCAGCGCCTGCAGCGGCGCATCCTGCTCGCCTACGGGGGCGGGAATGCGGTGAACGATGGATTCGAGTATCTCTTCAATGCCGATGCCGGACTTGCCGGACGCCAGCAGGATGTCTTCCTTTTTAACGCCGATCAGCTCGATGATCTGGTCGGTCACTTCCTCGATCATGGCGCCCGCCATATCGATCTTGTTGATCACGGGAATGATCTCGAGGTCGTTTTCCAGCGCGAGGTAAAGGTTGGAAATGGTTTGCGCCTGGATGCCCTGGGCCGCGTCCACCAGCAGCAGCGCGCCTTCGCAGGCGGCCAGCGCGCGGGACACCTCGTAGGAGAAGTCCACGTGGCCCGGGGTGTCTATCAGGTTAAAAACGTATGTCTCGCCGTTTTTGGCGGTATAGTTCATCTGGATGGCGTGGCTCTTGATCGTGATGCCCTTCTCCCTTTCCAGGTCCATATCGTCCAGCACCTGCGCCTGCATGTCACGGTCGGAAATGGTTTTGGTATACTCCAGCAAACGGTCGGCCAGGGTGCTTTTCCCATGGTCGATATGCGCAATGATGCAAAAATTCCGGATATTCTTCATATATAAAAAACAATTACGAACCGCAGTTGCCGTGAGAGAATGTAGCGTCAGCAAAGACTACCGGGGTGAACCGGCTTTCATTCGTGATCAGCAGCTGTCAATCCGTAACTCATTATTTGCGCAAAGGTATTAAATTTTGTTCTTCTTTTATGTGTGGCAAGGGCTTTTGAGGGTATTTCTTTACTTTTAACAGCAAAAATTCAACATGGCACTGCAACAATCATTTGAAGAGGCCGTGGCGGCCAGCAAAACACTCGATTCCAAACCGGACAACGACACCCTTTTACAGTTATATTCCCTTTACAAACAGGCCACCGAAGGCGATATCAACATCGAGCCGCCGGCCAATACCTTCGATTTTGTCGGCAAAGCCAAATACGACGCCTGGACGCGTCTCAAAGGCAAGACCAAAGAAGAGGCCATGGAGCAATACATCGCGCTGGTGAATCAGCTGAAGAATAAGTAACTTTACCGAATGGTACCCAATTATACGATCAGCGAGCGGACACAGTATTATTTAGGACTGGAAGAAGAATTTGGCGCGCACAATTATCATCCCCTGCCGGTGGTGCTCAACCGCGGCGAGGGCGTGTATGTGTGGGACGTGGACGGAAAACGGTATTTCGACTTCCTTTCCGGCTATTCCGCCGTCAACCAGGGGCATTGCCACCCCAGGATCGTGAGCGCGCTTGTGGAACAGGCGCAGCAGCTCACGCTTACTTCCCGTGCTTTTCACAGCCAGCTGCTCGGCGAATTTGCCGGGTATATCACCCGTTATTTCGGGTACGACAAGGTATTGCCGATGAATACCGGTGTGGAAGCCGTGGAAACCGCCCTGAAGCTCTGCCGCCGCTGGGGGTATGTGGTAAAGGGCATCCCGGAGAACAAGGCGAAGATCATAGTGTGCGCGGAAAACTTCCACGGGCGCACGCTCAACGTGATCTCCTTCAGCACCGACCCGACGGCCCGCCGCGATTTCGGTCCCTACATGCCCGGCTACGAAGTAATTCCTTTTAACGACCTGCGCGCGCTGGAAGGCGCTTTGCAGGACCCGAACGTGGCCGGTTTTATGGTTGAGCCCATCCAGGGCGAAGCCGGTGTGAAAGTGCCGGATGACGGTTATCTTTCCAAAGCGCGCCAGTATTGCACGGATGCAAATGTATTGTTCATAGCCGACGAGATCCAGACCGGCCTGGCCCGCACCGGCATGATGCTGGCCTGTGACCACGAGCAGGTGCGGCCTGACGTGCTGATCCTCGGCAAAGCCCTTTCCGGCGGCATGCTGCCCGTATCCGCCGTACTGGCGGACGATAGCATCATGCTCACCATCCGCCCCGGCGAGCATGGTTCCACCTACGGCGGCAACCCGCTGGCCTGCAAAGTGGCGATGGCCGCGCTTGAAGTATTGCGCAACGAGCAGATGGCGGAAAACGCCGTCAAAATGGGCGAACTGCTGCGCAATGGCATCAAGGCCATTCAGTCCCCGCATATAAGCGTGGTGCGCGGCAAAGGTCTGCTGAACGCCATCGAGATCAAACACCCGCATGAGGACGCCGCCTGGGAACTGTGCCTGGCGCTGAAAGAGAACGGGCTGCTGGCAAAACCCACGCATGGCGACAAGATCCGTTTTGCGCCGCCGCTGGTGATCAACGCCGCCCAGATCGAAGAATGCGTAGGCATCATTCAAAAAAGCCTGGAAACATTATAAATGAGTACGAACATCAAAGCCATCCGTAGCTCCGGGTGGAAAACCGATATGATGATAGGCTTCCCCGACGGGGTGCTGCTGCTGCTGTTCACCACGCAGGTGCTGTACTCCAAAAGCCTTACCGTGCAGGCATTCTACATCATTCATTTCCTCGTGCTGGGCTTCGCCACGCTGCTGATGATGGTGGCCGTGTTCCGCGCCAACCGCGGCGATGACGACGACGGCATCATGAGCCCCGAAGAAAAAGAAAAGCTGGAAAAGCTGGATATCCCCGAAACCACTATCGCGCATATTGCCGACGAAATGCAAAAGGACCAGCAGGTATGGGAAAAAACGCTGGAGGCCGAAGCCGTAGAACTCCGCTCCTATGGCCTGATGCACGCCCTGCGCAGCATGATCGCCACCGGCCTGTTCTTTTTTATCGGCGGCTGCGTGGTGTTCCTCCCCTATCTTTTCCAGGAGGATTTTTCCTCGGCCTCGCGTATCAGCCTTGGCATCAGTCTTGTTTTCCTGCTTGTTTTCGCCTGGCTGAAGTCCCGCATCACGGGCCAGCGCACGGCTCGCATCACCATGCGGTACCTGCTCACCGGGGGCGCGGTGGTGCTGGTCTCTTACGTATTGTCCTCGTTTATTTAAAGGGAAATATTACTTCACCAACGTTTTCCAGTTCCACAGCACGCAGCCGAACACGGCCAGCGCGCCGATAAGGCTCAGCCACAACCCGATCTGCTGTTCCGGGCAGATGCCCATTTCGCAGCGAGAATACAGCAGCATGTTCCTGAACGCCCATGCGGCGAGGAACGCGCTCACAAAAAGATTGATGCGCGGGCTCCATGCTTTGGGGATCAGGAATAGAATGACCGTCAGCACGCACACGGCAATGCTCAGCTTGCCCGGCTCGCCGAAGCTGGAGCCTTCGCTTTGCATACCGGTGAACACGAAGTGGTGCCCGTCCGCATGTACGCTGATCCAGGGAAGAAAAGCGCTGATGATAACGATCGCCGCTGCAATGATGCCGGATATGGAGGACTTTGACATGATTCGTGTGTTGTTGGGAACGCAAAGTAAGGATGAAAAAGTGAAAAACGGAAAAGTTACCTGCAAGACCAGCGGCTGACATGCAAAAAGGCTGAAGGAGGATATACCGCCTTCAGCCCTTTCAATGACAAGCTATATAACACTTATCTCCCGCCCGGCGGACAGTTCTCTTTCAGGAAATGGGTGTACAGCGCGCTCAGGTG
>CBINIO010000388.1:0-4610 GCA_966250725.1 uncultured Chitinophaga sp. | reverse complement strand
TCAACAATCGACTTCACAACCCCTTCCATGCGAACCGATCTTGGCCATGAGCTCACCCGGGCGGTGATGACGACGGCGGATACTTTTCTCAGGCAAGGACAGCGGTTGTTTCGTCCGCACGGCATCACCGCCGCGCAATACAACGTAAGCCTGGAAGCGGACCAGCTGGGCTTTTCCACCCTCGCCTTCTTCGAATCCGTGCCGGATACTTTTATCGATGTGCAAAGCGAGGACTGGAAATGGCAGGAAGGCGAACAGGTCGTACCCATCATCGTGCCGCGCGATTTCACCAATATGTTCAACTTCGGTTTTGCGCTGGGCAACAACATGCCGCAGTTCTCCGAAGAGACCATCAAGACCCTCACACCCGGCATCGTGATCAGGCAGGGCATGCGCAGCGTTACTTTCCGCGGCCGCATCGTGGGGTTCAGCGACCGCATCTCCACCATCCTCGTGCCGCAGAACTTTATGGACTGGGCCAACAACATCTACGGAACAGGCCAGGCCAAAGCGCCTTCGCGCATCATTCTCAAAACAAAAGACCCGAGCAGCACCGTGCTCACGAGCTATCTCGAAAAACATAATTACGTAACGGACGAAGAAAAGACCAAGTACAGCAAGATCAGGGGCATCGTGCAGATCATCGTGTCGGCGGTGGGGTTTTTCGGGCTGGTGCTGCTGATGTTCGCGCTGCTGGTGTTCAGCATGTTCATCCAGCTGGTGATAGAATCGTACCGCAACGAGATCAGGCTGCTGATCACGCTCGGCGCGTCGCCGGGGCAGCTGCAGCGGTACCTGCTGCGGCAGTTCATCCCTATGTACCTCGTTACGGGCGTGATCGCTTTTGCGGCGGTTACCGTCCTGCAATGGTGGGCGTCGGGGTTGCTGGTGAGCCGCAACATGTTCGTGTCGCAATGGCCTGGGCTGATGGCGCTGATCGCCACGGTGGTGATACTTGCGCTGGTGTACGCCGTCAACTGGATGGCCGTGCGCAAGCACATCGCGGAACACAGTTGAACGGCACACATAGCGCAGGGCAAACCCGCACGAAAGACCGCTTGATTTTTAAGCACGGAACCGCTAATTTGGCGTCCGTAAAAAAACTAGCGGTTATGCCTACATCCAAAAAATTCGTGCACGTTGTAAATTTCTACCTGAAGCCCGGTCTCTCCGCGGCTGATATCAAAAAGTTCGAAGAAAGCGTGAGCACGCTCGGCAAGATCGAAAGCCTGATCGTATTCAATGTAGGCAAACCCGCGCCCACCGACCGCCCGGTGATCGACAAAAGCTACAGCTATTGCCTGCTCACCGTTTTTAACGACATCGCCGGTCACGACGTTTACCAGGAGCATCCCGTGCACCTGAAGTTTATCGAAACCTGCAACATGCTTTGGGATAAAGTGGTGATCTTCGATTCGGAAACCATCGATTTGTAATCAGCTTTTTTCTTCTTCAAGATCGGTAAGAAAGTCGGGGTCTTCCTCGTTGATAAGGCTGTGATGCGGCAGCACGAAGGTTTTTTTTGAACGTTCGGAAGCGGTTACGTACCAGATCATGAGACCTACTACTCCGCAGCGGATGATATGGGGGATCAGCTGCGGCCCTATGCTCGATTCCGGCTGAGGGTCGAACAGGAAGGTCGTTGCGAGCCTGTCCAGCAGCAGGAACACCTCTTGCATTACCAGTGTGATCATGAACGTTCGCGGGAAGATGTCGCGCGTTTTAAAAAATAATACAAGCAAAAACCCCGAGCCCGCTATCAGGAAAATGTTGAAAACGATTTTTATCGTAACGAACGCTTTTATCAGCAAAATCTGCCCGTCGTCATACATCGCATCAATGTTTTCCCAGAGCCCCGCACCCCATACGTCTATTCGCGAAAGGCTCCAGAGGGCGGTCAGTTCCCGCAGTACAAGCACCAGTGCAATAAAGATAAGCCCTCCCCTGATCGTCCAGGGTATGGGCGTCGGATATTGCGGCGGCAATGAAAGCCGGTAGAAGTAAGCCGCAGCCGCCACCAGCAGCGCCAGCGATACCAGCGCAATTATCGTGGACGTGAGGCTTAGCCCGCCCGCGGCAGGCACAAAGGAGGAATCAAGAACAGGTATAGGCATGCGTTTATCAGAATTCAACAGTAAGCGCATACACCGCGAACGTGGCGAGCCAGTGCTCCCCCGCATAATCGCCGCTGGCAACATGCGGCACGGCCGCTTTCAGGTGAAGCGTAGCCAGCGCCCGCACGGTTTCCTGCTGGTCGCCGCAATGTTTCGCGATGCCGTACAGGCACCAGGCGCGGCTGAGGTTCAATCCGTCGAGATGCACGAGCTTGCCGTCCGTACGGTCGTTGACGGTAGCGACGGCGAACAGCTGCGCATCCTTTTGGAAAAGCCCGGGCAGAAAGGCTTTCAGCCATGCGCGGTATTCGTTCTCCGGTAAAATGCGCCACATCAGGTCGGCCTCTTCCAAACAGGGAGAAAGAAAATCATAACCGCCCGGCTCCCAGCCGGCGGGGCAGTCGCGGTCTTTCAGGTAAAACCGCAACGCGGTGTTTTTGATGGACGATTGCAAAGCTGTATCCTTCGCGGTAACGGCGTAATCCCATGCCAGGCTCAGCCCGAAGGCGAGATTGGTATGCTCGCCCACGCGGATGGGGTAAGCGATCTTTTTCAGGAACTCGCGGTAGGCGCTGCTGAAATACGATGCAAGCGGCGCCAGGTTTCGCCGCAATTGCGCCGCCAGCGGGTCGTTCCAGGTGATCAGCTCGTTTTGCAGCTGCAGCAGCCAGCTCCAGCCGTATATACGTTCAAACCCTTTATTTTCCTTGCTGCGGAAAAGCTGCAATTCCGTGCGTATGTTTTCGCGTGAAAGGTTCTCCGACAGTTTCCGCCTGATCTCCGCGGCGTTGGGCAGCTGCGGGTACATTTTGAGCAGGCGCACGAGCATCCAGTGGCCGTGCACGCTGCTATGCCAGTCGAAGCAGCCGTAAAACGCGGGGTGGTAGGTTTTGGGCGCGCCCAGCATGGACGAATCCGTGTACACGACGCCCGTTTTGTATGGGAACTCGTGCTGCATGCATTTCAGCGGCAGCGCGGAAAGATGCGCCGCGCCTTCGGTGGTGAGGCGCAGCTGCCCGTTCTTTTCCTCATACAACGGCATTTGCGCGAAACCTTCCGCGAAAATGGATAAGCAGCACAGCAGGAAAATTCCTTTCATAGTATTTACCGGTTCAGTAAAAGTTTGATGTAAAAAGACGGCCTGGCGAGCTTCTTGCGAAGGTCCACTTCATAGAACATGCTTGAGATCACGTCGCGCAGCTGCGTGTTGCGCATGCCCATTTTCATGAGCCAGTTGAAGAGGCGCGGGTATTTTACGAGCTGCTGCAATTTGTAGCTCAGCTTCAGTTCCGGGCCGAGCACGCGGTACACGCTTTCGTCATACGCCATCATTATTTCTTCGCCGAAGCTGCCCGCTTCCAGACAGGCTGCGGCCTGTCTGGCGGCAATGGCCCCGCTGTAGATCGCGTTGCCGATGCCTTCGCCGGTAAACGGGTCGATGATGTACGCCGCGTCGCCCACGAGCATGTAACGGTTGCCGGAAAGCCGGCGTTTTTTGGAACCGAGCGGGAGACCGTAGCCATCAAGACTGCTGGTCATTTCCGCATCGCGGAAACGTTCCGCGAAGATGGGATCCTGTTTGAGCGTGTCGGTGAGCAATTGTTTGAGGTTCACTTTGCGGTCGCGCACGGCGTCGCTGAGCATGTCCATGCCTACGTTGGCTTCGCCGTTGGGCAGCGGGAATATCCAGAGATAACCCGGCAGCAGGTTTTTGAGAAAGTGCAGCTCGATAAAGCTGTCCGCATGCGTGCCCTTCACGCCTTTGTAATACGCCCTGATGCCGGCTGCGTAATACTTCGGCTCCATGCGGATGCCCGCCACTTCTTTGGTAAAGGCGGAATGCGCGCCGTTGGCCACGATCAGCAGCTTCGCTTTCACGACGAAGTCCCCGGCGGCGTTGCGCACGGTGTAGCCGTCATCGTCCAGCGTATATTTATCGATGGACACGCCTTCGAACAATTGCACGTTCGGGCTGCGTTTTAGTTCGTCCACCATAAAATTGTCGAAGTGAATGCGTTTGCAAACAAAGCCGGCCGGCTCGTCAGACTGCTTGTTGTAATTGGGTTTGTACGGCACGTCCATACCCTGGCGGCCGGGGGAGATGAAGGTAACGCCCCAGCTGTCCTCCTTTTCAACAAAGGCGCGTAAACGCGCCGCGATGTCTTTGTCGATCTTTTCCAGCCCGGTGATCACTTTGCCGCTAAGCCCGTCGCCGCATACTTTATCACGGGGAAAAACGGCCTTGTCTACAACAACGCAGGGAATGCCCAGCCGGTCCAATTGCAGCGCCGCGGTGGCGCCCCCGGGCCCTGCCCCGATAATACAAACTGAAGTGGTGATCATAGGCCGCCAATATACGGAATCTGCTGCGAGCGCAAATAAAAAAACCGGGCGCAGCGGCCCGGTTCATGTTTTATCCTTGTTTATCTTCATCTGCACAAACGCATCCAACCTCTTCCGCCTTCAGCATTTTCTGGAACTTCTTCCTTTCTTCTT
>CBINIO010000387.1:0-4636 GCA_966250725.1 uncultured Chitinophaga sp. | reverse complement strand
GGGCAGCGGCTTGCGGTACACCGTCGGCTGCTGGAAGCCGGTTTCGGAACGGAAGGTGATCTTCGGCGGCCCCTGTTTGCCGCGGCGGGTGGTGATCACGAGCACGCCGTTCGCGCCTTTGATGCCGTATATCGCGGTGGTGGACGCATCTTTGAGGATGGCTACGCTCTCCACTTCGTTCGGGTCTATCTGGTTCACCTGGTCGTAGCTGTATTCGATATCGTCCACGATGATGAGGGGCTGGCTGCCGCCGCTGTTGTAAGTGCTCACGCCGCGGATGTAAAACGCCGCGCCGTCCTTACCCGGCTGGCCGCTGGTCTGCTGCTGGAACAAACCGGGCAAGCGGCCCACGAGCGAGTTCTGCAAGCTGGCCGCGGGGCTCTGCCGCAGCTCTTTGCCGGTGATCATGCTCACCGCGCCGGTATTGGTCATTTTTTTCTGCGGCGCATACCCTACGGTCACTACTTCGCCAAGACCGGTCACGGAATTTTCCAGCAGTACCTGTATGCTGTTCTTTCCTTTAATGCTGACGGTTTTGTTGGCGTAGCCGATGGAGGAAATGACTAGCTCGCTGCCGTTGGCGCGCAGCGTGATGCTGAACGCGCCTTTGTCGTCGGTGAGCACGCCGTTGGAAGGATGGGCCGCTTCCTTCACCGTGGCGAAAGGCACGGGGCCGTCTTTATCGCTCACGGTGCCGGATATTTTCCTTCCCTGCGCCATGGCGCCGGCCGCGAGCAGGGTCAGGAAGAAGATCGATATAATGTGTCTCATGATTGCTGGTTGAATTTTCGTGAATGGAGAAGCCGCTTATTCCCAGCCGGGATTTTGCACCATGCGGCTGTTGGTCTGCATTTCGTTGAAGGGCACGGGATACCAGTACATCTTCGCGGCGTCGAACGTGGAAGTGGACGCGGTGAACGGCGTGTAAGTAAAGCTGCCGTCCGCCTGCTTCTCTATCCGCATGCCCAGCAAAGGCTGGTTCATCACGGTTTCCGCGATCTTCCAGCGGCGGATGTCCCAGAAACGCTGCTCTTCGAACGCCATCTCAATCCTTCTTTCATTCTGAATGATCGCGCGCAGCGCTTCTTTGCTCACGTCCGCCAGCGGAGGCAGACCGTACAGCCCGTCGTCTCCCGCGATAATGCCCGCGCGGTCGCGCACCAGCACCAGGTTGTCGTACACTTCCTGCACCGGCCCGTCTGCTTCGTTCACGGCTTCCGCGATGGACAGCAATACTTCCGCGTAACGGAACAGCACCCAGTGGCGCGTAACGTTCGCGTACGCGCTGGTGGACTCGAATTTGCCCATCAGCTTGCGCATGTAATAACCGGTTTTGGTTTGCGTGAGTATGCCGCCGGGTTTGTCCAGCCCGCCTTCAAAAGTTTCCACCGGGCGGTTCAGCCATTTTTTGCCGTTGTACAGCACGGTGGCGTCAAGGCGCGGGTCGCGGTTATCGTAAGGGTTCGCAGGGTCGTAGCCGGATGCGGGGTCGGTGATCATTTTGCCTTCCGCCGTCAGGAACGCGTCTACCAGGTTTTGCGAAGGGCTCGTCAAACCCTTGCCCGCCGCGGCGTTCAGGTAACCGACCGGGCCGTTGCTTTGTTCTACGGACTGGTTGGGCGACAACATTTTTGCGAAGATCATTTCATTGGTCTTGCCGCTGATGAACACGCTGCGGAAATCGGAAGGCAGGCTGTAGATGTCCAGCCCAACAACATCCCTTGCCGCGTTCGCCGCGTCCGTCCAGCGCTGCGTGTTGCCGGCGGGGTTATACAGGGGGCTGGCCCAGTACAGCAGCACGCGGGCTTTGAGCGCCAGCGCGGCGCCTTTGTTGGCGCGGCCCAGATCCGCATTATTGAGGCTGGCGGGCAGCAGCTCGTCCTTGATCGCGTCCAGCTCGGAAACGATGTAAGTTTTTGTTTCTTCGAGCGTGTTGCGCGGCAGGCTGATATTGTCTTTGAAGTCAAAAACGGCGTCGCCCAAAAGCGGCACGCCGCCCCAGCGTTTCATCAGCTCGAAATAAAAGAACGCGCGCAGGAACCGGGCCTCGGCTTTCCATTCTTTTTTCAGCTCGTCGGTAGCCGGCACGCGGTCGATATTCGAAAGAAAGATATTCGTCATGCGGATGCCTTTGTAATTGGTGTTCCAGGCATTGTCCTGCACGTTGAACGCGCTGATCCAGCCGCGCCGGAAATCGCCGCTGCGGTCGCCGTCGTTGGAGGCCATGGCATCGTCCGTGGCCGCGCCGAGCAGCGCGGTGCCCAGGCGGTTGCCGTAGGACGGCAGCAGGCCGTAAGTGCCGTAGAGGAACGCCTTCGCATTGTCCGCGTTCACGTCTATCGTGTCAAACACGAGGTCTTTCGTGAGCTCGTCCATCGGCTCCGCTTCCAGCGTGCGCTTGCAGGAGGCGTGCAGCATGCCGGCCACGGCGAGTATAAGAAGGAGATGATTTTTTTTCATGTTGATGCAGTGAAAGGTTTAAAGCTGAATGTTCACGCCGAAATTGATGATGCGTTGGTTGGGATAGCCGTTGAACAGGGCTTCCGGGTCCATATTTTCCAGCGGGGAGAACGTAAGCAGGTTATAACCGCTGGCGAAAGCGCGGATGGAAGCCAGTTTCAGGTGGCTCACCCAGCGCTGCGGCAAAGTGTATCCCAGCTCCAGGTTCTTGAGGCGCAGGTAGCTGCCGTCTTTCACCCAGAAGGTGGAAGGCCGGTGGTTGTTCACGTTGCCGTTCACCGTCAGCCTCGGGTAAGTGGCCGTGGCGGCAGTTTCGGGCGTCCAGCGGCCGAGGTGGCTCAGCTGCGCCTGGCCGGGACCGGCGTTCTGTGAAGTGTTGAGAAATTCCCACACGTTGGAGCCGCTGAGGTATACGCTGCGGTTGCCTACGCCCTGCCAGGTCATGCCGAGGTCCAGCCCTTTCCATGAAACGCCCGCGGTAAGGCCGTAGAAAAAGAAGGGACGGTCGTTGTAAATGGGCTGCTCGTCCAGCAGGTTGATGATGCCGTCGCCGTTGAGATCGCGGTAACGGATGTCGCCGGGTACGGGGCTGTAACCTTCAGGCGCCGGGCCTTTCTGTATCTCGTCCGCGCTTTGGTAAAAACCGTCGGCCACGTAGCCGAACAGCATGTTCACGGGCTGGCCGGTGCGGCGGTTCCAGTCGTAGGCGCGGCGTACTTCCTGCATTTCTTCCATGCGTGATTGCACGAAAGACAGGTTGCCTTTGATATAATAACCCAAAGCGCCCGCCTGGCCGCGGTAACCCGCCGTCAGCTCCAGGCCTTTGTAAACGGACTCGCCGATATTTTCCAGCGGCAGCGTGTTGCCGATGATGCCGCTGGCGTTGTCGCCGCGTACCATCAGCAGGCCGGTATAACGGTTCCTGAAATATTCCGCGGAAAATTCCAGCCGGTCGTCCAGCGCCGCTGCGTCCACGCCGATATTGAGCTTGCGGCCCTTTTCCCAGGTGAGGCCGGGATTGGCGAGCGCGCCTTCGGTGATGGTGGCGGCGGAGGTGGAAGGATTGCCGAAGTTGTAGGAAGCGGCGTTATTATAATATTGAATGTAGCGGTAATAACCCGCGTCCGACGAATTGCCGGCGATGCCGTAGGACGCGCGCAGCTTCAGTATGCCGATGGCGGGCATCGCGGAGCGGAACCAGTCTTCCCGCGCCATGTTCCAGCCGATACCGGCGGCGGGGAAATAACCCCAGCGATGGCCGGGATGGTACATGTTGTTGTACGAGCGCGCCATCACGAATTCCAGCAGGTATTTGCCGGCATAATCATAGTTCGCGCGCAGGGAAATGGCGGCGTTCACCAGCGGCAGGTCGCGGGCGCTGGTATAGCTGTCCCGGAAACCCACTACCGCGGCGCCGATATGATGTGCGCCGAAAGTGGAATCGTAGCCGAGCATAAACTCCGTATAGGCTTGCCGGTAGTCGCTTACGATGGACGAGGAATTGCTCTGCTGACCGTCGGTGCCGATCTTGTTGATCAGCGTATCGTCACCGGGGCGCGCGATCACGTTGTACACCGCAAAGGATTTGGAACGGTTCAGCGATTCGTCGTAATAACTGTTCAGCGACAGCGTGCCTTTTGCGTACAGCCCTGGCAGCCAGCTGTCCAGCCGCTGCATCACGCTCAGGTCGGCCATCAGGTTGCGGTTATACGAAGGGCGGTAGCCGGAGCGCACGGCCTGACCGTAGATATTGCGCTGGTAATCGTTGTTGCCGCCCAGGCTGCCGTCGAAATTGGTAACGGGATAAGCGCTGTTCGGCGTGCTGAGTATCTGGCTGTAAATGGCCGCGGTGCCGGCGCCGGGCTCGTTGCCGCTGCGGATGCGCCCCGCCAGGCTCAGGCTGAGAAAGGTGGTGCGGGTCAGCTCCACGTCCACGTTGCTGCGGAAGCCGAAACGTTTGTAGAAGTTGTTCGTCTCGTAAGTGTTATCCGGGTCGGTGATAAAATAACCCTGCTGGTTGAGATAATCGAGGTCCACGAAGTACCGGGAAATGCGGTTGCCGCCGGAGATGTTGAGATTGTAGCGCTGCATGCCGGCCTGTTTGTTCAGCACCTTGTCGTACCAGTCCACATCGGGGTGACCGTAAGGATCGGCGCCGTTTTTCCAGGCGTCCAGG
>CBINIO010000386.1:0-4695 GCA_966250725.1 uncultured Chitinophaga sp. | reverse complement strand
AATCTTTCTACACCCTCCAGGGTGAAGGGTTCCACCAGGGGAAGGCCGCGTATTTCATCCGCCTCGGCGGCTGCGACGTGGGCTGCGTGTGGTGTGACGTAAAAGAAAGCTGGGATGCGGACAAACATCCGCAGGTCAGCATCGCCGACCTGGTGCGCGAAGCATCCGCGCATCCCGGACGCATTGCCGTGATCACCGGCGGCGAACCACTGATGCACGATCTGCACGGTCTTACCAAAGCCCTTCACAAAGCGGGTTTCCGCAATCATATCGAAACGTCCGGCTCTTCGCCGTTAAGCGGCAGCTGGGACTGGATCACGCTTTCCCCGAAAAAATTCAAAGCTCCCCTTTCCGAAGTTTGCGCACAGGCGCATGAGCTGAAGATCATTGTTTACAACAAATCCGATTTTGCCTGGGCGGAAAAATATGCCGCGATGGTCGGGAAGCAGTGCAAGCTGTACCTTCAGCCGGAGTGGAGCCGTTCCGCGGAGATGACGCCGTTGATCGTGGATTATATCAAGGATAATCCGCAGTGGCAGATATCGCTGCAGGTGCATAAGTATATTAATGTGCCGTAATTGGTTCAACACCTTAATCCTGCACATTCGCCCTCCATCCCCTTCCCCGCATCATAAAACCCTTCTTTTTTCGTTATTTAGCAACCAACTATGAAAAAAATCCTGTTACTCCTCTGCTGCGTTTGCAGCCTCCCGTTAATGGCGCAAAAACCCGGCAAAGCCGAGAAAAAAGCCATGGCCCTGTTCGAACAAAGCATGGACGCCATGCGCGTTTACCAATACAACGATGCCGTTAAATTCCTGAAAGAAGCCATCCAGGCAAAACCGGATTTCCCCGACGCATACGGCCAGCTCGGGCTCACCTACAACGCGATGAAACAATACCCCGCCGCGCTCGAAGCCTTTGCCCAGCTTGAAAAGCTCGATCCCGCGGGGGCCCGTTCCGTCCGCCCCTCCTATGCCCGCGCCCTGGCTGGCACCGGGCGGTTTAAAGATGCGCTGGACATGCTGACCGACTATCTGCAAACCAGCAGGGACCCCTCGCCCAAAGCCGTTCAGCTGAAAAAGAACATGGAGTTCGCCGTCACTACGCAACCCGTGCCGTTTCAGCCGCAGAACCTCGGCGACCAGATCAACTCCCCCGACCCGGAATATTTTCCCTCGCCGACCATCGACGGCAAAACCCTCGTGTACACCCGCCGCGTGCGCGGCCGCAACGAAGATTTTTTTATTGCCGACCGCGACAGCCTGCAATGGCTTGCCAGCCGCGATATGGGCGAACCCGTGAACACCGCTTTTAACGAGGGCGCGCAAAATATTTCGCAGGACGGCGAAATGCTGGTGTTCACCGGCTGCGATTTCCCGAACGGCCGCGGCAGCTGCGACATTTATTATTCCATCAAAACGGCCGGCGGCTGGCAGCAACCGCGCAACATCGGCCCGGCCATCAATACCGAAGCCTGGGAATCGCAGCCCTGCCTTTCTCCCGATAAAAGAACATTATACTTCGCCCGCGAAACACCGGACGCAGGCGCGGATATTTTTATCAGCGAGCGCAACGACGCCGGCCAATGGATGCCCGCAAAAAGGCTCGGGCCGCAGATCAACACCCGGGGGCGGGAAACCACGCCCTTCCTGCACGCGGACGGACAAACGCTGTTCTTCGCGTCCAACGGCCACCCCGGCTTTGGCGGGCTTGACATTTTCTACTCCCGCAAACAGGCGGACGGCAGCTGGGGCCCGGCCGTGAACCTCGGTTATCCTATCAATACGATCGAAGAAGAGGGCAGTCTCACCGTAGCCGCGGACGGCAAAACGGCCTATTACGCATCCGACCGCTCCGATTCAAAAGGTTCGCTGGACATCTACAGCTTTGAGCTCTACGAAAGCGCGCGCCCCATGCCCACGCTGTATTTGAAAGGATACGTGTTCGACGCCAAAACCAACGCGCGCCTCAAAGCCAGCCTCGACCTCATTGACCTTCAAACCAAGCTCACCATCGCTACCATCCAGAGCAACGACAACGGCGATTACCTCGTTCCCCTGCCCACCGGCAAAGACTACGCGTTTTCGGTAAACAGGAAAGGGTATCTTTTTTATTCGGAAAACTTTTCGCTGAAAACTTCCGATACCGGGCAGCCGTTCGAGAAAAACATCCCGCTGACGCCTTTGGAACCCAATGCAGTGGCGGTACTCCGCAATATTTTCTTCCCTTCCAATCAATTCGCCCTCGACCCCGCCTCGGCTACCGAGCTGGACAAGCTGGTAACGCTGATGCAGGACAATCCCACGATGGTGGCCGAGATCAGCGGGCATACGGACAATGTGGGCAGCGACGCGGCCAACCAGCAGCTGTCTGAAAACCGCGCCAAATCAGTGGTGGAATATCTGGTGCAGCACGGCATACAACCGCAGCGCCTGAAAGCGAAAGGTTACGGGGAAACAAAAGCGATCGACAGCAACGATACCGAAGCGGGACGCGCGCAAAACAGGCGTACGGAGCTGAAGGTGATCAGTTTGTAACAGGAAGGAAGTTCTTTCCGGCTTCAATACCTTGGCCCAACAACAATTACGGCTTGCGAACGGAGTAAAATCCTGCGCAAGCCGTTTTATTTACTCGGTTCTTAAAGCACGACGAAGCGTGCTGTCCATATTCGCGCCGCGCGGCACCAGCGTGCTGAGCCAGTCGCCGTACATGAGGTTGGGGAGAATGATGAAACGGCGGCCGAACTGCTCCTGCAAACGGTTTACAGCGGCGTTTCGCTCTTCCGGCGTTTTTTTGTAAAAATCTTCCGCGAAATCGCCGAGGTTATCACCGACCAGCATGGCTATTTCATATTTCATCGCGATGGCGCGGCGGCGTTCTTCCTTATTGGAATTTCCGGATGAAAGGAGGAGATGTTCGTTGTCCGCGAAAGGGAGATCGTACCGCCGGAGATTTTTGAGGGTGGCGGCGCGTTCGCTTTCGAGGCGGTTGGTCACATAATAAATGGTAAACCCTTTTCCGGCGGCATATTTAAGAAAGGAAGGCGCGCCCGGCACCGTGTCGCAGGCGGCGTTGGCCGTCCATTCTTCCCAGCTGGCCTGGCTCCAGGTTTTTCCTTCGAGCGAGATCCCGGCGGTGTAAGGGCTGTTGTCCAGCACCGTTTCGTCGATGTCCGTCACGATGGCCCGCGGCCGCAGCGTTTGCTGATGGCTCATTACTTCCACTCTTTCCCCGGCGATGCGGTATGCCTGGAGGCATAGCGCCCTGTATTCCGCCGCGCGCTGCTGCCAGAGGGCCGCCCATGCGGGGCCATCCATCGAAGGCCGGGCGACGGCGGTCGGTTGCGTGGTTTTGCAGGACAAAAATATCAATCCGGCAAGCAGGTAACGGTAACGCATATACGATGTTTTTGAATGTGGAAAAAATGCGGGTTTAAAAGTTTGAGGACCGGGAAATAATGGTGAAATTAGATAAAATTGGTTAACCCATGCGCGAAGAGCTTCACTATCGTATCGCCTTAACGTTCCTGCCGCTGGTGGGAGATGTGGCGGCAAAAAACCTGCTGGAAATATTTGGTTCGGCTTCGGCCATTTTTCATGCGCGGAGGCGTGAGCTGGAAAGCATTCCCGGCATCGGCGAAACAAAAGCCGCCGCGATCAGGAGCTTCAGGGATTTTTACCGTGTGGAGGCCGAAGCGCGTTTTCTTCAACGGCACGGTATCAGGCCGGTGTTTTACACGGACGCGGATTACCCGGCGCGGCTGCGGCATTGTTATGACAGCCCGGTGTTATTGTACTACAAAGGCAAGGGCGACCTGCAACCCGCGAAAGTGCTGGGCGTCGTGGGTACGCGAAGGCCCACGCCATACGGCTCCGGTATCTGCCGCGATTTTGTGAAGGCGTTCGCCCCGCACGGCATTACCATCGTAAGCGGCATGGCCTACGGCATCGACATCATCGCGCACGAAACCGCGCTGGACAACGGTTTGCCGACCATCGGGGTGCTGGCGCACGGGCTGAACAGGTTATACCCCGCTGCGCACGCGCGCATCGCCGCGCAGATGCTGGAACAGGGCGGCCTGCTCTCCGACTTCAGCAGCGGGTCCGAGCTGAACCGGCAGAATTTCCCACGGCGGAACCGCATCGTGGCGGGGCTTTGCGATGCCGTGCTGGTAGTGGAAAGCGGGCGCGCGGGCGGTTCGCTCATCACCGCCGACATTGCCTGCAGCTACAACCGCGATGTGATGGCGATCCCCGGCCGTACAGGCGACGCTTCGTCCGCCGGCTGCCTGGACTTCATCAAACAGCACAAAGCCGCGCTGGTGACCGAACCGGAAGACGTGCTGCGGATGCTGGACTGGCGGCCATCCGCCCCCGCACGCAAGCCCCCGGCCCAAAGCAGCCTGTTCCCCTCGCTGGAGCCCGCGCAGCAGGATATATTGCAGGCGTTGACAGGGCCGGGGCAGCTGAACATCGATGAATTGCAACATCGCAGCGGCATCCCGAGAAGCGCGATGGCGGCGGAGCTGATGCAGCTGGAAATGCTGGGGCTGGTGCGGTCCATGCCGGGGCATACATATCAATTAATCAGTACATGAACGCGGGCTGATTGGAATACGGGGAAAAGTCGTACATTTGCGTGCAATTATTTAAGAAACTGCTAAAAATAATTGCAATATGCCTGCGGGAAAAT
>CBINIO010000385.1:0-4708 GCA_966250725.1 uncultured Chitinophaga sp. | reverse complement strand
CGCCGGTCACGACGAACATGCCGGGCATCACACGGAGGGTTTCCTGAAGCGGTTCTGGATATGTTTGGCCGTCACCGTTCCGGTCCTGCTTTTGTCGCACATGGTCCAGCAATGGCTGGGCTTTGAATGGACATTTGCCGGCGACCAATACGTGCTGCTGGTTTTGAGCAGCTTTATTTTTTGTTACGGCGGATGGCCGTTCCTCGTGGGCATGGCAAGAGAGCTGAAGTGGAAAACCCCGGGCATGATGACGCTGGTGGCGGTAGCCATCACCACCGCGTACGTATATAGCGTGGCGGTAGTGTTCGGGCTTCGCGGCATGGATTTTTTCTGGGAGCTGGCGACGCTGATAGATATCATGCTGCTCGGTCACTGGCTGGAAATGAAATCGCAGATGGCCGCGTCCCGCGCGCTGGAATCGCTGGTGGCGCTGCTGCCTTCGATGGTGCATGTGGAGCGGAACGGCGGGATAACGGACATCCCGATGCAGGAGCTGCGGAACGGAGACGTTATTCTCATTAAGCCCGGTGAAAAGATCCCGGCCGACGGCATGATACTGGAAGGCAGCTCCGACGTGAACGAGAGCATGCTCACCGGCGAAAGCCTGCCGGTAAAAAAAGGCAGGGATGCAAAAGTGATCGGCGGCGCGGTGAACGGCGACGGCGCGCTGAAAGTAAAAGTGACCGGCGCCGGGAAGGACAGCTACCTGAACAAGGTGATCGGGATGGTGCAATCCGCGCAGGGCGCCAAGTCCAATACGCAGAACCTCGCCAATAAAGTGGCGGGTTGGCTGACTATTATTTCCATCAGCGTGGGGGTAGTGACTTTCATCGTATGGCTCATGGCGGGGCATGAGCTTTCTTTTGCGCTGGAAAGGATGGTGACCGTGATGGTCACTTCCTGCCCGCATGCGCTGGGTGTCGCCATCCCGCTGGTGGTGGCAATATCCACCACGCTGTCCGCCGTGCACGGGCTGCTGATCCGCAACCGTACCGCTTTTGAGAATGCGCGCAAGCTGACCACCATTATTTTTGACAAAACAGGCACGCTCACCAAAGGATCGCACGAAGTGCAAAAGGTCATTCCGCTTGCGAAACAGTACACGGAGAACGACATCCTTCAATATGCGGCTTCCATCCAGCAAAATTCCGAACATCATATCGCGCACGGCGTGATGAAAAAGCTGAAGGAGAAAAACCTGGAACTATGGGCTTCTTCGGATTTCAGGTATATGCAGGGCATCGGCGTTACCGGCACGGTCAACGCCAGAACCGTCATAGCCGCGGGGCCGAACTATTTCAGGCAGCAAAACCGGCCGGTCCCTGAAATACCGCAAGAGATAGACCAGTCTACCGACACTGTGAATTTTGTGCTGATAGACGGCGTCCCGGCAGGCATCATCACCCTCGCGGACAGCATCCGCGAAACCGCGGCGGAAGCGATCGCCGACCTGAAGTCAATGGGAATAAAATCCTTCCTCCTTACGGGCGACAATGAAAAAGTAGCCGGGGCCGTTGCCCGGAAACTGAATATGGACGGCTACCTGGCGAACGTTTTACCCCATGAAAAGCAGCAGAAAGTAAAAGAGTTCCAGGATAAAGGAGAAGTCGTGGCAATGACCGGCGACGGCGTGAACGACGCGCCCGCCCTGGCGATGGCGGACGTGGGAATCGCCGTCGGTTCGGGAACGGACGTGGCGGCTGAAACGGCGGACATTATCCTGGTGAACAGCGATCCCAAAGACGTAGTGCAAATGATATCGTTCGGGAAGGCGACCTACAGAAAAATGATACAGAACCTTGCCTGGGCCGTGGGATACAACGTGATCGCCATCCCGCTGGCCGCCGGCGTGCTTTTCCCGCGGTTCATGCTAAGCCCCGCGATGGGCGCGGTGCTGATGAGCCTAAGCACGATCATTGTCGCGATCAATGCAAAACTGTTGAAAGTAAAATAACATAAACCAATCCTTAAACTTCAAAATCGACAAAAAATGAAAAGAAACATCATCGCAGCTTTGACTTTGACCACCGTTGTCCTTGCCGCCTGCAACAGCGGCGCACAAAAATCGGAGTCCGCTGCGGCAACCGGAGACAGCATGCAGCATGAAATGCCAGCCGGTGAGGACCTGGCCGGAATCAAACCGCAGTTTACGGATGTGGACGCAAAAGTAACCGCTACCCTTGCACAGGTGATCGGTCATTATATCCATGTTAAAAACGGCCTGGTAGCAGGCAATGCCTCAGAAGCCGCCACGGGAGCGAAAGCGATGGACGAGGCCCTGGCAAAGGTGGATAAGTCGGCCATGACGCCCGGGCAGCAAAAATTATACGCGGCAAATGAGGACGGTCTGAAAGAGCATGCCGGTCATATCGGCAAAAACGAAGGGAATATCGATCGTCAGCGCGAGCATTTTGTTCAGATGAGCGAGGACGTTTACGAGCTGGTAAAAGGGTTCGGCGGCGGACAGGCGCTTTATCACGACCACTGCCCGATGTACAACGGCGACAAAGGCGCCATGTGGCTGAGCGAAACGAAAGAAATCAGGAATCCTTACTTTGGCGACAAGATGCTCAAATGCGGGGTGGTGAAAGAGGTGATTAAATAATTGGCTTACACCTGAAACGATCGCCTGTTTCCCGCGGACGGCAGTACTGTTCGCGGGGAACAAGGCGTATTGAAAATGCGAATGATCAAATACATATTGCTGCTTTTGCTGACCGGGCTTATCGTGATCCAGTTCTTCCGGACAGCCCGGGTTCTGTTGAACTGGATCGAGGAATGTATTGGTGATAAATAGATAAAAGCCTTCGTTTTTCATTTTCTCTTCATCTTCCGGTTCTAGCTTTGTCTCATCATCAGAAATTTTTAACCATAAATCTTGATCATGAGAACAAAAGGATTAATGTTTATCACTCTTTTCATTTCCGGCGCAACATTTGCACAAACCGCTACTGTAAAGCATGGGCAGCAGGTGAAAGTAAGCAGTAATAATGAAGTGAAAGCCGAAGCCGGCGGCCGGCATGCAACTGCTACGGCAAATACTTCCTCCGAAGTAAAGGCCGGATCGGCAACTTCGGTGTCCGCAAACCAGGCGAAGACACAGGCAGGTGCTGCCTCTAAAGGGGAAAGCGCTGTGGCGATAGATCATTCCGGCATTGGCTCTACAGAAAATGCTGTGAAAAGCAAAGGGGAAAGCGCTGTGACGATAGATCATTCCGCCACCGCCTCGTCAGAAAATGCGGTAAAGAGCAACGTGGAAAGCGCTGTGACGATAGCTCCTTCCATAATCGCCTCCACTGAAAATGCGGTAAAAAGCAACGTGGAAAGCGGGCTGGAAACAGGCGCCCAGCTGAAAAACCAGGCAGTGAAAGCGGGCAAAGCGACCGCCCGGCAGGTAAAGAAAATAACCGCCGCAGCCACAAGAAGCACCATGCAAATAAACGGCGCGGTAAGCAACACGCTGAAAATAAAAGCGGCGCCGCTGAACCTGAACGCCATGACCTCGGGAGCATTACGGCTCGGAGGCCTTTAATTTAAAGAATACAGGTTTTTGCCGGGACACAAACGGCGAAAACCTGTATTTTTACGCCAATGAAGCAAATTCTTACATACCAGTTAGCAATCATTATCACATTAGCGATCATTAAACCGGTTGCTGGTTTTGCGCGCGAAACAGGCAAGGAGAAGGAGCAGTTTCTGTCCGGCGTCCATTTGATTCCCCCCGTGACCGATACGGTGCCGTCACCGGCAAAACCGGCCGAAACACAAAAGGAAGAAAAAAAGATACCGGATATCAAAAAAGTGCCAAAATCACGCAGACAGGTAAAACCGTTGCCAATACCAGTGCCGGTACGGATCAAACCCATCAAGGTCATCAAGCCAAAGGTGCTTAAGCCGAAGGTGCTGGGTTTATCCCTTTAGTAAAGGAATTCAATATGTGGAAATATATCCTGACGCTTTTTATGGCATGGCTTTCCAGCATGCCGGCGTTTTCACAAACAGACACTACAACTGAGGAGGAAAAAAAGACGACGCTTACCATCGGCGCCGCCTATGCCAACGACGTGAGCTATTATGGGCAAAAAGCGGAAGAAAGCATACCGTACGTAGCGGCCAGCGCATCGCTGAGACTTCCTTTCGGTCTTTATTTTTCAGGAACGGGTTACCGTTTGCTGAACGACTCGGGCAGGGTGATCTCCGCCGGCGGCGGCGGCATCGGCTTCGCCTTCAACCTGGGTAAAAAACTGACGGCCGATCTCAGCTACACCCATACTTTCTATCCAAAACATTCCCCCTTCCTGCAGGCCGGCAACCCGGATAATGTCAGCGCGTCCCTCCAGTATGAATACTGGATGACCACCGGCATCAACGCGGATTATTATTTCGGCAGGCAGCAGGACGTATTTGTAACGCTGAGCACCGGGAAACAGATCAACCTGGGCAGCATTTTTAAAGGAAAGGACCTCGTCACCCTTACGCCGCTGATAGAAGTGACCGGCGGCACCCAGCATTTTTATCAGACCTACACGAGGGAAAAGCTGCTGCGCGACAGCCTGCTCGGCATCATACCGCTGCCGGGCATCGTGAACCCGGGAAGTACGGAAAGCGAATCCACCACCAGCGCCGCCACGCGGCTGAGCCTGCTTTCTTACAACCTGCGGGTGCCCCTGGCGTACAACCGGCAGCATTACATGATAGAAGCGGCTTA
>CBINIO010000384.1:0-4710 GCA_966250725.1 uncultured Chitinophaga sp. | reverse complement strand
TATAGGCTTCGTATTTGTTGCCGAAATATTGCATGAAGGAAGGGGAGAAAGAAAAATACACGGCCGTGTAATGCGCCGGGGCGAACTCGGCGCGGTTAAACGCCATCGGCGGCACGTAATAGAAGGCGAATTTTTTCTCCGGCAGCATCAGCTTGTCGGCCGAGCCCTGCAGCTCGCAGGGAATGTTGCCGTTGAGCCCGGTATACAGCGCCAGCAGCGGGTCGCTGGTGATGGGATAAAGAAACGTATGCTCTTTGATGTCGAAGTTCAGCCAGCCGATGATCCAGTCTTTGGTATGCACTTCCTGCTTGAAAAAAGCGCCAAAGGGCCCTTCGGTGATATGCGCCACGGTGCCGGGTATACGATATTTGCTGTAATGCTCGGGTAACTGGTCTGAAACGCTGACGCGTTGTTTCATGAGGTCGGGCACCTCAAAATTCATAATAGCGGGACGTTCCACTGTATGCATAGGATATTGGGTTTGGCTGAAAACTGGTGTTGTAATATTACGGTATTTTCCGCAAAAGTATCTTTAAATTACCCATTCTTTGCGGGCCGGGCAAAGTGCCTGTTCCGTAATTCCCTGAACGGGGCTTTTGATTATTTTGAAAACGGGAAAATTATGCTGTCAGCGTTGGCCGCCCACATCCGGAAGTTCGTACCGTTGTCGGAGGAAGAGGAACAGGTCCTTGCCGGGTACATCGAGACCGGCGAGGTGAAGAAGAAGGATTTTTTGCTGAAGAAAGGGCAGGTTTGCCAGGGAAATTATTTCATCATAAAAGGCTGCTGCCGCGCTTATTTTGAATCGGAGCGCGATGGGGAGCTGGTATATCATTTCGCGATCGAGAACTGGTGGATCACCGATTATATCAGCCTTGAATCGCATGCGCCGTCGGACAACCACATACAGGCGGTGGAGAATACCACCTACGCCGTGCTTTACCGCGATGTGCAGGACGAATTGCTGGCCGCGCTGCCGCAGCTGGAAAGATATTTCCGCATCATCCTGCAAAGGGCCGTGGCCGCCGCGCAGCTGCGCGTTAAATACATCTTCACGCAAACGGCCGAAGAACGCTACGATCATTTTTCCGGTCAGTTCCCCGAGTTCATGCAGCGGGTGCCGCAGTATATGCTGGCTTCCTATCTTGGCTTCAGCCCCGAATTTTTCAGCAAGATAAGAGCGAAAAAGAAAACCTGAATTTCTTGAACCAGTTCAAGATTTCGGGCGGCCGTTCAGCGCGACATTTGTGTTGTAATAAAAACGAAACACGATGTCTGAAAGAATCAAGATCGGGAAAGCGGATCCCGCTGCGTACAAAGCGATGCTGGCTTTTGAAAATTACCTTCCGTCCACGCGCATCAGCGCATTGCATCATGAGCTGATCCGCATCCGCGCGTCGCAGATCAACGGCTGCACTTATTGCATAGACAAACATGCGAAAAGCGCCCGCGATCACGGGGAAACCGAGCAGCGCCTTTACGCGCTCGCCCACTGGCGCGATACGCCTTTCTTTACCGAAGAAGAGCAGGTTATCCTCGCCATTACCGAAGAGGTGACGCTGATAACGAAAGGACTGTCCGACGAAACATATGCTAAAGCGGCGGCGCTGTTTGATGAGGAGTACCTTGCGCAGGTTATCATGGCGGCGATCGTTATCAATGCCTGGAACCGGATCGGCGTGGCAACGCATATGCAGCCGGTGAAGGGGTAGGTGTGGATTCACGGAAATACCGTATCTTTCTATAAACCCTTTTGTATGGACCAGCGTATCATCAACCTCTTCGATGAATATACCCACAAGCCGCTCAGCCGCGAGGTATTCCTGAAACGCCTTGCCGGGATCACCGGCACCATGGCCGCTGCCATGACCATTCTCCCCCTTCTCGAATCCAATTACGCACAGGCGGCAACCGCCCCGCTCGACCCGGGTTTGAAGGAAGAAGAAGTCACCTGGCCCGGCGACAACGTGACCATGAAAGGTTACCTCGTGCGGCCGGAAGAAGACCGCAAACGCGGCGGCGTGGTGGTGATACACGAAAACCGCGGCCTCACGCCTCATATCAAAGACGTGACGCGCCGCGCGGCGAAAGCCGGTTATATTGCCCTCGGTGTGGATGCCCTCTCCGTTTTCGGCGGCACGCCCGCCAACGAGGACGAAGGACGGACGCTCATCGGCAAGCTGGACAAAACACAGAACCTGCGAAACTATCTGAAAGGCCTCGAATACCTGCGAAACAGACCCGACAGCAACGGCAAAACAGGTTGCGTCGGTTTTTGCTGGGGCGGCTCCATGGCGAACCAGCTGGCGGTGAACGACCCGAAGCTGAATGCCGCCGTCGCCTTTTATGGCGGGCAGCCCGGCGCGGAAGACGTTCCAAAGATCAAAGCGCGGCTGCAGCTGCATTACGCCGGTCTCGACGAACGGATCAATGCGGGCATTCCCGCGTACGAGGCCGCACTGAAAGCAGCGGGCGTCGAATACGAGCTGTTTATGTACGAAGGCATGCAGCATGCTTTTCACAACGATACGTCCGCCGCGCGTTACAACGCGGAGGCCGCGAAGCTTGCGTGGAGCAGAACGCTGGAGCTGTTTAAGGAAACGTTGGGGTAGATATTTTCACCGGCATTGCGGCATACAAACAAGGCACTGCATTTATCATACGATCGTACTTTTCGTACGATACCATCCCCTCGTCAGCAGCACGATCGGCAATCCCACGCAAACCATGTGTATCAGCCAACCCGTAACTGCGGCGGCGAGATTGAATTTTGAGGGCGGGACGGCCGTAAGGGGAACGATCACCAGGTTCATCACCACCCATACGAACAAGCCGTAAATACAGCCGGTCAGCCATTTGTTCCTTTGCAGGAACCACAGTTTCGGGTATGCGAAAAAGAACAGCGCGCTGCAGCTCAGCGCCACCACGAAATGGAGGAACACGCCCAGCCAAACGGCCGCCGCGCCTCCCTTGAAGGCTTGCATGCCCATTACGGAACTGGAAATGTATTTGAATACCCTGTCAGGCGAAACGCCGCCTCTCGCATACGCGGTGATGACCGCCGCCGCGCCGTCCAGCAGCCAGACGGTGCAGCCGATAAGCAATACGGCGGAAATCGGCGAGATATGTCCTTGTACGGGTTTCATGATTTAGATGCTGGCAGATGATAAACGGTATATACAATTTAACTCTTTCTTACCGATTAGAAATCGCACTTTTGCTGCTTCCGGACAATTATTTTTTTATCGAATATGTACATCCCGGTATCACAGCGGGCTGCTTCAAAAATACACGAATAAAGGCCAGCCTTATCAGCAGCGCCGGTTCTGATAAAAAAGATTTTACCTGTTGCCTTGCAGGTAATCCGCAAGCGCATCCACTTTATCGGTATTGATATAATCCACACCGAGCGCGATCATCGTTTTCCAGGCGTTCACATCGTCGGGCGTTGCCCAGAAGCGGAACTTTTTGGACATGCCGTGCGCTTTATGCAGTACGGCTTTGATCTTCTCCAGGTCTTCCGGGGCAAGCTCGCCTTGACAGTCCCATTTGGTGTAGTTGCGGAAGCTGTCGCTGACCAGCGGGATGCGCTTCAGCTGTGTGGCGGTATAAACCTGGTAAGGGCGCCCGTCGAACAATATCCAGGCAGGATAGTTTTTCCAAAGCGACGCCACCGGGTAGCTGCCGCTGATCACGATCTGCACCTGCGGGCTGGCGGTAATGGCGGGATATTTTTGAAGCTGCCGGATCAGCGTTTGCATGGTGGCCACTCCGCTGGTCTTGAAATCGATCAGCAGCTGCAGGCTTTGTTCCGTTCCGGCGAACACGCCCTTTTTTTCCCTGATCTTGCGAAGCAGCGGTTCGAGGTAAAGGGAGCGGAGCGTCCTGCCGCTGTCGATGTCCGACGCGTTGTGCGCCACGTACAGCTCCCCGTTCCGTTCGAACACGTCCGCCTCGATGGAGCCAAAGCCGCGCGCAAAGGCGGCTTCAAAGGGCGAGGCCTGGAGATAATCGTTGTGGGAATGTGCATTGGCGCTGGTATACTGCGCCTGCGCCGGTATGGCGAAGCAGCAGAGCAGGAGGAGGTTTCGCAGGAAGAAGTTCATATGGATTAAAATAACGAATTCCTGGAGAAAGTTCCGCGGGAAATTTCCCTCCCCTTCCTGTTGAGAAAAAAAAGAATGCCCGGCGGCGAAGCCAGGCATTCCAAATATCTTGCAGTAGTTGCGGGTCGGTTACATTGCTGCGAGTTGCACTTTTTGTTGCAGCTCGATCACGCTGTCGCGGAAACTGTTGTCGGTATCCATCAGGTCTTTTACGGTCTGGCAGGAATGGATCACGGTGGTATGGTCCCTGCCGCCAAAATGTTCGCCGATGGTCTTGAGCGAATTTTTGGTGAAGCTCTTTGCGAGATACATCGTGATCTGCCGGGCCTGCACGATCTCGCGTTTGCGTGTTTTCTGCAACAATTTGTCGTAGGCCACGTCAAAATATTCGCAGACCATTTTCTGGATGCTTTCGATGGTGATCTCTTTGGAGGAGGTCTTTACAAAAGACTTCAGCACGCGCTTGGCCAGCTCGAGGTCAATTTCTTTCCGGTTGAGGGAGGATTGCGCCAGCAGCGAGATCAGCGCGCCTTCCAGCTCGCGTACGTTGCTCTGGATGTTGTAGGCGACGTACTTCACGACTTCCTTGGGCATTTCAAGCCCG
>CBINIO010000383.1:0-4716 GCA_966250725.1 uncultured Chitinophaga sp. | reverse complement strand
CTCCTTCTGCCCGCGTTTGTTCGATTACCATCCGCTGGCCGTTCCCGCGCCTTACAACCACAGTAATATAGACAGCGACGAAGTATTGTATTATGTTGACGGCGACTTTATGAGCCGCAAGCACGTCACCCGCGGCATGATCACCCTTCACCCCGCCGGCATCCCGCACGGGCCGCATCCGGGGGCGGTGGAGAAAAGCCTCGGCGCGAAGGAAACCAAAGAGCTCGCCGTAATGGTGGACACCTTTCACCCGCTGCAGATCACAAAGAACGCGCTGGGCATCGAGGACGAACAATACGTGATGAGCTGGGCGGAATAAATTTTCCGGTATTACTTTTAGGGAAAAATTACAAGCATGGAATACAGACAACTCGGAAAAAGCAAACTGGAAGTATCGGCCATCACTTTTGGCGCATGGGCCATCGGCGGCTGGATGTGGGGCGGCGCAGAAAGAAAGGACGCCAGGGAAGCCATCAGGGCCTCCATCGACCAGGGCGTTACGACCATCGACACCGCGCCGATCTACGGCCAGGGCACCAGCGAGGAGATCGTGGGCGAGGCGCTGGAAGGCATTCAGCGCGACAAAGTGCAGATCCTCACCAAATTCGGCATGACCTGGGAAGGCACCAAAGGCACCTTTGGCTTCAGCAGCAAAGACAACAGCGGCAAGGCCATCGATATCTACAAATACGCCGGTAAGGAAAACGTGATCCGCGAATGCGAGGAAAGCCTCCGCCGCATGAAAACGGATTACATCGATCTGTACCAGATCCACTGGCCGGACGTTACAACGCCTATCGAAGAAACCTTCGAGGCCGTATTGCGCCTGCAGGAGCAGGGCAAGATCATCGCCGCCGGCGTATGCAACTACAGCGTGGAGCAGATGAAACAGGCGGAGGCCGTGATCAGCCTCGCTTCCAACCAGGTGCCTTTCAGCATGGTGGAACGCAGCATCGAAAAGGAAGTAGTGCCTTACTGCATCGAGAACAGCAAGGGCATACTGGCCTACAGCCCGCTGCAGCGCGGCATCCTCACCGGCAAGATCAAAACCGGCCACCAGTTCGGAGAAGGCGATCACCGGCCCACCACAAAATTCTACCAGCCTGACAATATCGCGCGCATCAACGCTTTCCTCGGCCTCATCAAACCGCTGGCCGAAAGCAAAAACGCCACGCTGGCGCAGCTCGTCATCCGCTGGACCATCGAGCGGCCGGGCATTACCGTCGCCCTCGTGGGCGCAAGGAACGCCGAGCAGGCCATCCAGAACGCGAAAGCGATCGACATCAGGCTGGCCCCGGAAGAGATCGATTTTATCAACAAGCATCTGTATGCTTTGACCTTAGTATAATCATATTTCAACATCAAAAACCATCATTACCAAAACAATCTTTTTTATGAACAGCGCAGCAGTAAAACCGAAACCGGCGCAGGAAGAACAGGACTTCCTGCCCCTGCTTGGTACGGACTACGTGGAGTTTTACGTGGGCAACGCCAAACAGGCCGCACATTTTTACAAAACGGCCTTCGGCTTTCAGTCGCTGGCCTACGCCGGGCCGGAAACCGGCGTGAAAGACCGCGCGTCGTACGTGCTGGTGCAGAACAAGCTCCGTTTTGTGCTCACCACGCCGCTCCGCAGTGGTAACGACATCGCGGCGCATGTGACCCATCATGGCGACGGCGTAAAAGTGCTCGCAATTTGGGTGGACGATGCGCGCAAAACTTTCGAAGAAACCGTAAGCAGGGGCGCAAAACCTTACCTGGAGCCGGTTATAGAGAAAGACGAATTCGGCGAGGTAGTGCGCAGCGGCATCCATACGTATGGCGAGACCGTGCACATTTTTGTAGAAAGAAAAAACTACAACGGCCCCTTCCTGCCTGGTTACAAAACATGGGAAAGCAAGTACAATCCCACCAGCACCGGTTTGCAGTACGTAGACCATTGCGTGGGCAATGTAGGCTGGAACGAAATGAACATCTGGGTGGATTTTTACGGCCGCACGATGGGTTTCCACAACCTCGTGTCCTTCGACGACAAGGACATTTCCACCGAATACTCCGCCCTCATGAGCAAGGTGATGAGCAACGGCAACGGCCGCATCAAATTCCCTATCAACGAGCCGGCGGAAGGCAAGAAAAAATCGCAGGTGGAAGAATACCTTGATTTCTACGGCGGTCCCGGCGTACAGCACATCGCCATTGCCACGAACGATATCGTGCATACCGTGGGCGAATTGCAGCACCGCGGCATCGAATTCCTCACCGTACCCGCATCTTATTACGAGGAGCTGAGCGCAAGGGTAGGGGACATCGACGAAGACATTGCGCCGCTACGCGACCTCGGCATTCTTGTAGACCGCGACGATGAAGGGTATCTTTTGCAGATCTTCACCAAACCGCTGCAGGACAGGCCGACGCTTTTCTTCGAGATCATCCAGCGCAAAGGCGCGAAATCCTTCGGGAAAGGCAACTTCAAGGCCCTGTTCGAATCCATCGAAAGAGAGCAGGCGTTGAGGGGCAACCTCTAAATTTTTGCCAAGAGTTACAACAAAATCAATTCGGCCCCGCCGCCGGTCTTTCAGGCCGGCGGTTTTTTTTGTGGCGGTTGTGGTCGCATTCAAATGCCTCATCGCCGTCCTCCGTATTCAAAAGCTGTGTATATGCAGTTCTACTGTTTCTGATACACCCTGATATAATCCACCAGCAGCTGCGCCGGCATATGCGCATCGGGTATTTCTTCTCCGCCCTGGCCCAGCGCGAGGTTCACGAGCAGGAAAAAATTATCGCGGAACGGATTATTGCCTTTGTTGTGGTTGATGGTGCTGGAAAGGTCCTGTGAATTGATCACCTTTCCATCCAGCAGTATCTCCATTTTATTTTCGTCCCACTCCAGCGTCCAGTTGTGAAAATCCTGCGCCCACTTTTCGCCGCCCCAGGGCGCTACGGGAAATTTGCCGGTATTCCAGCGCACTTTGCCGTCGCCTTCCCAGCACCAGTTCGCCAGCAGGTCGCCGCGGTAGAATTCCATGATGTCCACCTCGCCGCAGGCCGGCCAGCGCCCCGCGCCCAGCATCCAGAAGGCGGGCCACATGCCTTTGCGCACGTCTATCTTCGCGCGCATTTCCACCCTGCCGTATTTAAAATCGAATTTGCCTTTCGTAACAAGACAGGCGGAAGTATATTCCGCAAATTCGCGGTTGCGCTGCCAGGCTTTGCTCGCGTGGTCGTAGTTCGTGTTCTTCACTTTTTCTTTCCGCGCTTCGATCACCAGCAGCCCGTTGCGGCATACGGCGTTCTGCGGCTGGTACCATTGCGGTTCGTGGTTGCGGACAAAACCTCTTTCGTAATCCCATTTGGAAGGATCGGGCGCGCCGTCGGTATTAAATTCGTCGTGCCAGATCATGGAGTAGCCGGAACTATCGGCGGCTGCGGGAGCGGAGGCGGCCAGCAGGGCGGTAAACAGGGTGTGGAACAGCATGCGGGTTCGTTTTGGGAAAGATAAAGGCTGTTGGATGGAAAAACAAGCGTTTTACGGCCGTTTTATTGAAATTTTAGCATATTTAAGGGCCTTTTACCCACTAAATCTTTATATTTGACGTTAATATTTATGAGTTTAAGAGATCTTTTCGGGTACCTGTTTATCCTGGCCGGTTTGCTGCAGCTGCTGACCGCCTACCTGATCTTCGCGGGCCAGCGGCATTATGTGCTGCGTTTTGCCAACCGGAAGGTCGGGTCAATAATATATGTTATTTTTGCATTTGTATTATTCTACCTGGCATATTATTTCCTGGTATGAATATGGAAAGTTATAAAAGTATGAAGCGGTTAATTATCGGTATTTTATCCCTCCTGGGCGCTATGAATGTTCACGCACAGCAATCTTTCCTGGAGAACCAGAAGATGTTCCCGCGGGTAGGTGAGGCTTTTCGTGAGAAAGAACAGTCCCTCAAACAGGAATTCGCCAAAAAAGGCATCGCATTTCCCGCCAAACAGATATACATCCGCTCCTTCAAGCTGGACAGCGAGCTGGAGATATGGGTGCGCAACAAGGTGACGGACACTTTCACCCTGCTGAAAACGTACCGCGTATGTTCCCTTTCCGGTAAAATGGGGCCCAAACGCAAGGAAGGCGACCGCCAGGTGCCGGAAGGTTTTTATTATATCAACGACTTCAACCCGAACAGCAGTTTCCACCTGTCGCTCGGCATCAACTATCCCAACTTCTCCGACAAGATACTCAGCGATCAGAAAAGACCCGGCGGCGATATTTACATCCACGGCAATTGCCTGACCGTTGGCTGCATTCCGCTCACCGACGAGTTTATCGAGGAAGTGTATATCCTCGCCGTGCACGCCAAGAACAACGGGCAGGACTTCATTCCCGTGCATGTGTTCCCCGTACGTTTCGGCAACGCCCGCTCCATGGATTACCTGGGCAGCGTTTCGCTCACGGACAACGCGGCGCAGCAGTTCTGGGTGAACCTGAAATCGGCCTACGATTATTTTGAGAAATACCGGAAACTGCCCGTGGTACTGGTGAACAGCCAGGGGAAATACGTGTACACCACGCCCGAACCTTCGCAGCACATCGCGCAGACGCAGACTGCCGCCGCCAAAACGGCCAAGGGCAACTGACACCGCAACCCCTTTGCGTCAATTCTACACTTTATTTTGCCGATACCCCGATTTTATTTGAAAAATTCATTTATTTTTCGAAAC
>CBINIO010000382.1:0-4725 GCA_966250725.1 uncultured Chitinophaga sp. | reverse complement strand
CATCATCGCCAGCTCGCAGCCGCCGCCCAGCGCAAAACCGTTCACCGCGGCCACTATCGGCTTGAGGCTTTCTTCTATCCGCTGGAAAATGGCATGGCCTTTTTTCGCCAGCTCAGCGCCCTGCTCAGGCGTCAGGGACAGGAACTCTGAAATGTCCGCCCCGGCTATGAAAGCTTTCGGCCCGCTGCCCGTGATCAGCGCGCTGTGCACGTCGGCGTTTTTGTACACCTCGTCTATCGCCAGCGCCAGCTCTTTCATTACCTCGCGGTTGAGGGCGTTCATCTTGTCCGGCCGGTTGATGGTGATCTCCAGGATACCGTCTTTCAGTTGCGTGCTCAGTGTCTTATACATAACAGAAAAGTTTTTATCGGTTGTTTGTCCATATTAAAAGTAAGCCTAAAATCCGGCATGGCGGGCATGAAAAAAGGGCCGCGCGCAGGCGCAGCCCTTCCTGTTGGTTTCGTTACCGGCAAGAAATTATTTGTCTTCTATTTCGGTCCTTTTTTCGATGATCACCTTGGTGCCTTTACGGTACTTGGTTTTCGTCTGGTGGTATTGATGCGATTTGCATTTGAAGCCGCCGCTGAAGTTGTAGCTGAGCGTAACGAACATCAAATTTGCCTTCATATCCTTGTAGGGCGTGGTTTTGACGCCGTTCACGGTTTCACTGTAGTTTTTGTTGAAGAAGTCGTTCAGGTAATACTGCACTTTTACGCCAAACCCGGGCGGGAAGCGGAAGCCGGCGAAAACGGAGGGCATCAGCGCATCGGTGCGGTCGGAGAACCATTCGTTGAACTTGCTTTTTTTATCGCCGTGGAGGAAATACTTTTCCTTGTAATTGAAGGCCAGGTCGTATTCGCCGCCGGCGAAGAAAAAGAACCCGTCGCGCAGGTTGCCGATCTTGAAGCCGAGGGGCACGCCGAGGGTGTATACCCTTTGTTTCAGCTTAACGGAGTCGTTGGGCTTGGTTATGAGACCTATGTTCTTGATATTCAGCCCGGTGAAGAAACCGAAATTGTTCGACAGGTCGTAGTTGTAATTGGTGCCGACGTTGAAGAACAGGGTAAAACGGGGGATGTTGCGCACGTGCTCGCCGTTGTTTTTCACGTTGGCGAAGGACAGCAGCGGCCCGTTGCCGCCGGCGGTGATATAGCCGTGTTTGGGCTTGGGCGGGGCGTAAATATGAAAATGATAGGACACCTTCCGTTTTACCTCGGACGATGACTCGATGGTGTCGTTTTGCGCCTTCAGCCCGGTAGTGGCGGCCAGGCCCAGGATAAGCATAGTGTAGCGGATAAAGCTCATAAGTTCAACTTTTGCGGTTTATTGGAATCGTAACGTCAGGTTATTGCTGCAAAAACTCCCCGCTCTGCCAGGGGAAATCCTTATCTACTGCCGTTTCTAAGGTGAAGACGACCAAAATTCGAAAAGGTTACAAAAAATGTTAAAATTCCCGGTGTTCTTTTGTCCAGCCGGTTATATAGGCCGCGATCTCCTGGGTATGGGTGCCCGGGGGAAAGAGTTTGCCCACCCCGAGGGCGTACAGCTCCTGCATATCTGCGTCCGGGATAATGCCGCCGCCGGTGAGCAGCACGTCGTTCATCCCGTTTTCCTTCATCAGGGCGATAATTTTTGGGAAAACGGTCATGTGCGCGCCGGAAAGGATGCTCACGCCGATAGCGTCCACGTCTTCCTGCAATGCCGCGTTCACCACCATTTCCGGCGTTTGCCGGAGGCCGGTGTAAATTACTTCCATCCCCGCGTCGCGCAATGCGGAAGCGATCACCTTGGCCCCGCGGTCGTGACCGTCGAGACCTACTTTAGCTACCAGCACGCGGATGGGGCGTTGATTCGGGTTGACCATATTCTCCTTTGATTGGATTGTAAATGTAGCATTTTCCGGGAATTGGGGTTTACGGGGTGTAATCACTTTATATTACATTTGCAATTCGGCAAAAGCTACCAATTTTTATGAGCGAAGAAAGATCACTGAATTTTTTGGAACAGATCGTGGAAGAGGATATCGCCAAAGGCGTGAACGGCGGACGGGTGCTTACCCGCTTCCCGCCCGAGCCCAACGGCTACCTGCACATCGGCCATGCCAAAAGCATCTGCCTCAACTTCGGACTGGCTAAAAAATACAACGGGCAAACCAATCTCCGGTTCGACGATACCAATCCCATCACCGAAGACACGGAGTACGTGGAGTCCATCAAGGAAGACATCAAATGGCTCGGTTTTGAATGGGCCAATGAACTATACGCCTCCGATTACTTCGAACAGCTTTACCAGCTTGCCGTAGAACTGATCAAAAAAGGCCTGGCTTATGTGGACGATTCCAGCGCCGCCGAAATAGCCGCCATGAAAGGCACGCCCACCGAACCCGGGAAAAACAGCCCTTACCGCGACCGCAGCGTGGAGGAAAACCTCCGCCTTTTCGCCGAGATGCGCGAAGGCAAACATCCCGACGGTTCCAAGGTGCTGCGCGCCAAAATAGACATGGCCTCGCCCAACATGCACCTGCGCGACCCCTTGATGTACCGCATCAAACATGCGCACCACCACCGCACCGGCGACGCCTGGAGCATTTACCCGATGTACGATTTCGCGCACGGGCAAAGCGACAGCATCGAGCATATCACGCATTCCATCTGTACGCTGGAGTTCATCCCGCACCGCCCGCTGTACGACTGGTTCATCGAGAAGCTGGACATATTCCCCTCCCACCAGTACGAATTCGCGCGGCTGAACATGAGCTATACCGTGATGAGCAAACGCAAGCTGCTGCAGCTGGTGACCGAAGGCCACGTTACCGGCTGGGACGATCCGCGTATGCCGACCATCAGCGGTTACCGCCGCCGTGGTTATACGCCTTCCAGCATCCGCCATTTCGCGGAAAGGATCGGCGTGCAGAAACGCGATAACCTTATAGACGTAGGGCTGCTGGAGTTTTGCGTGCGCGAGGAGCTGAACAAGACCGCCAACCGCGTGATGGCCGTGCTCGACCCGGTGAAACTCGTGATCACCAACTACCCCGAAGGACAAACGGCCGCGCTGCCTGCGGAAAATAATCCCGAGGACGAATCCGCCGGTTCACGCACCGTAACATTCAGCAACACGCTTTATATCGAGCGGGAAGATTTTATGGAAAACCCGCCGAAGAAATTTTTCCGCCTGGGCGTAGGTTTGGCCGTGCGGCTGAAATATGCGTACATCATCAAATGCGACAGCTTCGAGAAAGACGCCGACGGCAACGTGACGACGATCTATTGTTCTTATATTCCTGAAAGCCTTAGCGGTGGCGACACCAGCGGGCTGAAGGTAAAAGGCACCATCCATTGGGTAAGCGCGGCGCATGCGGCCAAAGCGGAAGTGCGCCTGTACGACCGCCTGTTTTCCGTTGAAAATCCTGCTTCCGAGGAAGGGGATTTCAAATCGTTCATCAATCCCAATTCCCTGGAAGTGGTGAAGGAGGCGTACGTTGAGCCGCTGCTGCTGGAAGCTAAGCCCGGCGACCGTTTCCAGTTCCTCCGCATGGGGTATTTTTGCGCGGATGTCGATTCGAAGGCCGGGAAGCCGGTGTTTAACCGTACGGTGACGTTGAAGGATACCTGGGCAAAGGAGGCGAAGAAAGGGTGAGTTAAGATGAAGTTTCTTTATAGATAGAAGCCGTTCCGTTTTCGCGGAGCGGCTTTTTTTGCTGGGGATGTTTGGTTTGATGTGTTTGAGAAAGGGCTAATCGCTTGGCCTTGTTTATCGATAGTCCCAGTTATAAAGAGCACAAATTTGTTAACGACTATAGTTTTGTAGAATTCAATTGTTAATATTTCAGCTTCTTTTTGCTATTCTAAGTATTTTTCAGGTACCTATTGTTAATCTTAAATATTTAACCCTAATCCAAAATCTGAAATCTATGAAAAAGAGAACATTTCTATTCCTGCTTGCAGTTAGTTATTTGTTTGTCAGCTGTAGGAAAAGCAATTCTATTCAAGATGTTCTGGTTAGTTTGCAGCCAGCCTTATCTGGAATGGTAAGTACAAGTATTGAGGGCAATTTTATCTCACTTAGAAGTCGCAACAATGAACTGACTCTTGTTAAAGTTGACGCAAATGATAAAACAAAAGCAGAGCAACTTGTAGTTCTGGCTTTTGATAGAGGGAGGGGTAAGGATTTTTCCTTTTCAAACAAAATTGCCAAAATCCTGATTTTAGAAGGAGGCCGCCGTATGGTTTTAGTTTCTACAGAATTAAAATCACCGCTTTTTATCGGACTTGACGAAGCTGCATCGAAATCCACCTTTTCCAGAATCAAGGAACAGGTAAATATTGATTCTTCTTTTTGCTATGGTATTTCTGTAATGAAGGGTGGATGGGATTTGTCAAAAATCCAACAAATCGGAAAAGACGATCGAGATGTATTTGACGTAATTGAAGAGGCTAAAACCGGCTATGTAAATCAAGAATCTCCAAACGCAAAAAATGAACTCGCATATGTGCCTGGCGACCCTGATGGCGGCACTGCTTCAAGTTGCGATTCCGGAGGTCAAGGGTCAACTGAATGCAGCGCATCTGGCCCTGGAGGTTATTCTTGCACGGTTAAATGCGCATGGCCCAAATCGGCGTGTTGTAAAAAGGATGGGACAAGTTGTCGTTGTGTCTTTATGGAGTAAATTGTAATAGTTAAGATTTTATCCGACAGTCGGGTAAAAATACTAGGCAGCTGGCG
>CBINIO010000381.1:0-4766 GCA_966250725.1 uncultured Chitinophaga sp. | reverse complement strand
ACCTACACCATGCGCAACTCCCCCATCCACGGCCTGCTGTACGACGAGGCTTTTGCCATTACCAAAGAAGAAGTGAACGACAGCTACGCCGAAATCGAACTAGAATATCATTACGCCGGCGGCGACCCGGGTTTCCCTTTCCCGTACAGCTGCGAAGTAAAATACCGCCTGCTGCCCGACCAGCGGCTGCAGGTGACCACCGCCATCCTCAACCAGCACTCCGCGCCCATCCCGCTGATGGACGGCTGGCACCCGTATTTCACCACCGGCACGCCGGTAGACCAGCTGGAATTGCAGTTCTGGTCGAAAGAAATAGTCGAGTTCGACGAAAAGCTCATTCCCACCGGCAAAGTGCTGCCATATGAGGATTACCGCGAAAGCAAAAGCCTCGATGGCGTGAGCCTCGACAATTCCTTCCTGCTCGACTTCAATCGCCCCGCGCCGCTCTGCACGCTGAAAGACCCGGTAAAAGACATACAGATCGAGTTTTTTCCCGACGACACGTACCCCGTATTGCAGGTATACACGCCGCCGCACCGCAACAGCATTGCCATCGAGAACCTCACCGGCGCCCCCAATGCCTTTAACAACGGTATGGGCCTGGTGACCCTGGAAGCCGGACAAAGCAGGCTGTTCACCACGGCCATTCGCGTAAAGTAGCCACCATGGCCCAAACAGCCAAGGTAACAGCTGTTTGGCACAAACTTTGAATTTCATATCAGAGACCCCTCATTTTTCACAATTAAATGTCATGATATGGACATCCTGATGATCAAGGACCGGTGGACAGAGATCAAGAGCAAGCTGAAACAGATGTTTGACGACCTGACGGATAAAGACCTGTATTACGAGCAGGGCAAAGACGACCGGCTGATCGGCCAGATACAGATCAAGCTGGGCAAGTCGAGGGATGAAGTGATTTCGCTCATCCGTTCCTTGTAAAAAAAAGAACCTTCCTTGCAATTCCCGGGAGCCGCGCGCCTTCCCGGGAATTGATTTTTATGCTACATTCGTATGTAACTATTCTCAGGCACAATTGTTAGTAAATACATGACCAGCAGACTGTTATTCGTTACCATGCTTACCGTCCTGCTTGCAGGAGGCGCGTTTTCCGGGGCCCGGGCGCAGGGGCAGAACCCCGTCACCCTGCGCGGCCAGATCACCAGCCTGGACGGGCAACTGGTGCTGTACCCCGCCACTATCCGGAATAAGAACTCCGGCGCCAAGGTATTTTCCGACCAGGGCGGTTTTTATCATATCGCCGCCAGGAACGGGGACGAAGTGCTGATCTCGTTCATCGGTTACGAGTCCGACAGCGTGAAGGTGACCAATGTGGCCGGCACACAGGTGTACAATGCGCGGCTGCGGATGAAGGAACGGTTCCTTCCGCAGGTGGAGGTAACGGGCAAATGGAACCCTTACCAGCTCGATTCCATCGCGCGGTATGAAGAGTTCAGGCCGTTCCTGGAACAAAAGAACCGTTCGCTGATCGATACTACCAAGCGCAGCAGCGGCGGTTTCGGTATCGTATTCAGCCCTTTCACCCGCGCTTCGAGAAAACAGAAGGACCTGCGGCGGTTCAAAAAGCTGTACGCCGAAAACGAGGTCCGCCAATATATCGATTACCGTTATTCCAAAAGTTTTGTAAGCCGGGTAACGGGCTTTACCGGCGATACGCTGATGAAGTTCATGCGGGTGTACACGCCTTCTTACGGCCTGCTGCGAAAGATCAACAACGAAGACCTGATCATGTGGATCTCGGTAAGGGCGAAACAATGGAAGAAAGACCCGGAAAGGGTGCTGAAAGAAGACGATCTCCAATAAGAAGATACCTGCATAAAGAAAGGGCCGGATCACTCCAGCCCTTTTCTTTTTATTTTTCATTTTTAACCTGCGGATCAGTTGTACACTTTTACCATGTACACGAACTCTTCGAGTTTCCTGGCCTGCTCTACACGGCTGAGGCCGTTCAGCATGCTTTTATGCTTTAGGTCCCGGCGATTGAATTTTTCTTTGGGAAGCTCGTCCAGCAAACGTTTCAGGTGACCGGACTTCACGGCGAAAGCGATACCGTCGGAAGACGATTGTTTGCCGGTGATGATGCCGATCACTTCGCCGCTGTTGTCGAGCAGGGGAGCGCCGCTGTTGCCGGGGTTTACGGGGATGCTCACCTGGTAGGCCAGGGTATCGCCGTTAAAACCGGTCTGCGCGCTGATGTAACCCATGCCGAACACGATCTCGTCGCGCGGGTAGCCCATGCTGAACACTTCCTGGCCGAGGCGCGAAGGCTGCATTTTGAGCGAGTAGGGGAGCGAAGGGGTGCGGAAAGTGGAATCAGCCACACGCAGCACCGCCAGGTCGCTGGACACGTCTTCGAAAATGCTTACGGCCTTGAAGGCTTCGCCTTTATTGTTCTGGATATAAATGGAATCCGCTCCCGCGATCACGTGGTAATTGGTGACCATGTACCCGTTGCGGCTGATGGCGAAGCAGGTGCCGCCGTATGTGCCGGGGTTGAGGGGAGGGTTGTTTTTGCTGTTGATATCGCGGATGAGGGCGTTCTGCGAGCGCTGGATATTGTTCAGCACGCGGCGTACGTCCTCGTACTTGGAGGTGTAAGACCTTTTGGCATTATTCTGCATAATGGCCATGGTGGCGAGGGAAGCGATAAGCGCGATGGATGCTGCCGCGGCCAGGTTGCGCCAGGTGCGGCGGCGGCTGCGCAGCGGCGCTACCGGCGTTTGTGGGGGCGCTGCGGCGGGTATTTCCGTTTTGGCATGGATGGCGTCCATGCGGCGAAGCAGGTCTTTCCGCATGCCGTTGGCCCTGAGCTGCTGTAGCAGCAGCTGGTGCTCGGTCACCTGCCGGTCTATAGCGGAATCGCTGCGGCGGAGCGATTCGAAAGCCTCTTTTTCAGGGGCGCTCATCTCTCCGTCGAGATAACGTTCTATTTCCTGTATTAAATGTATATCGTTCATCACAACAGCCTCCGGGCTTTATTTATATGGTGCAAAGAATAATTTCTTGAGCCGCATCAGGCATTTGTATTTCTGGTTCTTCGCGTTCTCGGCGTTGGTATAGCCGAACCTTTCCGCGATCTCCTGCATACTCTGCCGGTGGATGTAATAATCTTCGAGGATCGTTTTGCAGGGTTCCCCGATCTTTCCCATGGCCTCTTCCATCTGTCTGAACTGCCGGTCCCGCTCCAGGTGCGCTTCGAGCGCGTCTTCCGCGGCGGTGGTTTCCTCCAGCTCCCCGAAAATGGGCCCGCTGAACGGGCTGCTTTGCAGCTTTTTCAGCCATAACCTCCTGCAAACGGCGTAAAGGAAGGTCTTTAAACGGGAGCTGAGTACGAAGTTGCCTTCCTGCACTTTTTCATACAGCACGATCATTGCTTCCTGGAAAATGTCTTTGGCGTCGTCTTCCGACCCGTTATTCTGCATGACCATTCTCGCTATTGCCGGGAAATTTTCCAAATAGATGGTTTCCAGCGACTTGTCGTCGTTCCCGGCCAACCCTTGCAGCAATTCCTGGTCCCTTTCTATATGCAAAAGATTATTCACTGATTAATACGATTAACGGCATTTAGTAACCCAAAGTAGGTAAAAATAATTTTTTTTGAGATCACGGGTTACCTTTTACGTATTCCCGGAATAAAGTATAAATCTCATTTCAAATAAACCTTAAAAACATTCAAAATGAAAAAGTTTGGTTTCATGGCACTCGCCCTCGGTCTGTTCTTCGTTGCTGCTTGTAACAACGCTGGTACTTCAGGTTCAGGCGACTCTACTTCTATCGACAGCACCATCAACGCAGCAGGCGATACAGCACTGACCGCCCCGGTTGACACCAGCGCCATCGCTGACTCTACCGCGCTTCCCGTTGATTCCGCTAAATAATTAATAGGCAAGCAAAAGGATATTCAATCCGGGCCTCCTGCGCAAGCGGGAGGCTTTTTTGTTGTGACCCTGTCCGTTTTCCCTATCAAATTTCCTTCCGGAAAATATTTGCTATAGCACACAAAACGCCCCTTTGATGCCAATATTGTATCAATTTTCTTCCGTTTTTGAATAAAATCTATTGAATTACGTAGTTTGTTTGACGTTTTTTATATTTTTGCACTGCTCTTTGAACAATTGAAATCCTGCCTTACTTTTGTGCTGTCGAAAACAAACAACAATGCAACAACGCACTTTCGGTTACTTTTACGGCTTTTACTTTTTCTGGTACCAGGAATAGGAGGTTCGTTCGCACTGAAAATGCTAAAAATATAACGGGCCTCCTGGAAAGGGGGCCTTTCTTTTTAACAATGAATTCCGATAAACAGATTATATGTCACAAAAGAGCTTTAGCCTGTATTTCTTTTATTTTTTCTTTTATCACGAAGAAAGCGGGACTCTCTTGTAACAACGGTTTATCAAAAACGAACAGATGAAGGGTCCCGCTCGAAAGGGGGCCCTTTTTTATTGACTCAATTATTCATATTCTCAGCTCATGCGTATTGCCATACAAGGATTCGAAGGATGTTTCCACCAGATCGCCGCAAGGAAATATTTCGGCAAGCAGTCCGAGATCGAAGCCTGCGCCTCGTTCCCCGAACTGGTCAGGAAAGTGAAGAACGCTGAAGGGGCGGACGCCGGCATGATGGCCATCGAAAACTCCATCGCCGGCAGCATCCTGCCCAATTACAGCCTGCTCAAAAACTCGGGCCTGCACGTGATCGGCGAGGTATACCTGCAGATCAACCAGCACCTGATGGTAATGCC
>CBINIO010000380.1:0-4792 GCA_966250725.1 uncultured Chitinophaga sp. | reverse complement strand
ACGGAAATAGAACTAACCAGTCCCGCGCATAGGATAAGAACACTCACAAATTGCTTACGCAAACGAATGGAAACACGACGATACACAGCCTATTTAGTTTAGATTTGACCTAAGGTTTCTTAAAAGTGCCAGCAAAAATAAGACAGAATGTTGACAATTTACCAACAAAGAAAAAAAATTTGTCCTTGTTTCCGAAGCACATTTTATCTATCATCCGCGCGACGCGAAGCCGCGTAAATACCTTACTGTAGCTGATTGTAGCCCTGTCCGGCGGACTGCCTTCCTCCACTCCGTTACAAATTCCTGATAAAAATCATATTTCCCTTACGAAGGGACCGGAAAGAAAACAGTGATACTATTTTTGCATGAAGAAAAATGGCCGGCCCGATGTTGAAGTTCCTGCCTGGCGAATAAGTGCCCTGCCTTGAAAGAAGCTAACAATCCTTAACAAGATAGAATAATAAAGGTTGAGTTTACCTGATTTTCATCAGCTTGCACGCAAATAGCGCGGCGCGTTCCTAAATTTATGAAAAAAGAGCCGATTCATAAATGCGTAATCTGCCTATTTTTGCAGCTTATCAAACAGACCAGCTTGAAAAATATCGCCATTTTCGCTTCGGGGGCGGGCACCAACGCCCAAAAGATCATCGACCATTTCAGGGGCTCCGGCCTGGCAAGGGTTTCCCTTATCGTGTGCAACAAAGCGGAAGCGGGCATCTTCAAAATAGCCGAAAAAGAAAACATCCCCGCCGTACTCATCGACAAAGAGCAGTTCTTCCGCGGCGACACTTATGTAAAGCTGCTGCAGGAAAATAATATCGACCTGGTGGTGCTGGCCGGTTTCCTTTGGAAAGTGCCCGCCAATCTCGTGCAGGCTTTTGAAGGGCGCATCATCAACATTCACCCCGCCCTGCTGCCCAAATACGGCGGCAAAGGCATGTACGGCCACTTCGTGCACGAAGCGGTGCTGGCCGCCGGCGATATGGAAAGCGGCATCACCATTCATTTCGTCAACGAAAAATACGACGACGGCGGCGTGATCATCCAGGAACGTTGTGCTATCTCGCCGGAAGACACGCCCGAAACGCTCGCCAAAAAAGTGCAGGCCCTCGAACACCGCTGGTTTCCCCTGATTGTGGAACGATTATTGTCATGATCTTTTTAACTGTTGCTATAAACTGTCCGGATCAACAGCTTCAACCTACCGCTGTATGAAAAAAACAATACCCTTTTTCCTCCTGTTCATCATTACCGGCCTTTGCGCCGCCGCCCAAAACCACCAGGACGATCCCTTTCGCAAGCGGACCTACATCAAGGTAAACCCCACCACCATCATCAATGAGCTGGACATTTACCTCGAGCAGGACCTCACCGAAAAGCTGAGCCTCGAGCTGGGCGTGATCGGCGTTTATACGGATTACCCGGATTTCGTTTTTTTCAAACGCGTGGATATCGGCCAGCGCAAACCCGGCATCAGCACGGAACAGTTTGTGGAAGGCCGCGGTCTCGGGTTCAGGGCCGGGCTAAAATGGTATATCATCCGCCGGCAGTCCGCCTTCAACGCGCAAGGCACTTATTTCCAGCCCGTGCTCTTCTATAAAAGGATATTTTACCCGGACGAGGACGTGCGCTTTGAAAATTCCGTACTGGTAAACAGCGCCGACAAAAACGTATATGGCATCCAGTTCCTGCTCGGCCGCCAGATCAAACGGGACAAGTTCATCCTCGACCCTTACCTCGGCGTGGGCCTCCGCGGGAAACAATACAAATACACGCAGCATAACGTCAACGGCAATACGCTCACCATCGAGCAGAACGACCTCTGGAACGTGCTGCCGAGCGTTCATTTAGGCATAAAAGTGGGGCTGAGCCTTTAATCGCGCTTTTACACAAAATCATTCAATTTACTGGTAATCAATTGACGATGACTTTTGTCATACAAAATTGTCATGCGATGCAAAATAATGCGGCGCAACCTTCCCTGGCTGCGCCGCATTCATATGATCCCTGGTTTCAGATCATTGTTTTGTAAACCGCACACCTAAAAATCCCCTGATCCCCTGGTTCGGCGCGAACACATAAGCGGGGTCGAAAAGCAGGTTATAGGGGTCGGGGGAACCGTCCGCGTTATATCCCGTTCTTTTGTCGAAGGGGTCGTGCGCATGCGCGATGGAATTTTTTGGCGGCAGGAAGTTGAGCAGGTTCTTCACGCCTCCGTACAACTCCCACTCCTTTCCCAGCTTTTTTGTGAGCTGTATGTTCTGGATGCTCCATACCGGCGACCTGTCCGGCCGCGGGTCGTTAGGCTGTACGGGCAGCAGCATGGGGCCGTAGATATTCCCGGTATAATCCAGCGTGAGGCCAGGCCGGCTGAAGGCGTACGAGACGGACCAGGTGCCGGAAAAACGTTCCGTGAGCATTTGCCGCGTTTTTACGCCGTTCTCCTTTTGATATACGTCCATTATGGTGGCGCCGGCCATGACCTTCAGCGGGAAGGCGAACATCACGTCCGCGTTGAGGCTGAAGCCTTTGGAAATGGCGTTGCCATGCAGGTTGTCATATAATATGGTGTCGGGCTTTGTATAATCCGGCATGATGCGGTTGGTGAAATAGGTATAAAAGGCCGTTGCGTCCAGGTTGAGAAAGGCGTTGTTCAGCGGGATTTTTTTTGTGTAGTTGAGATTGACGTTCCAGCTGCGCTCCGGTTTTAATTCGGACTGCACCACTACGGTGCGCGCGCCGCTCAATGCCGCATGGTCTTCCGTGAACAGCGACACCACCCTGTAACCCGTGCCCGCGTTCAGCCTCAGCACGTTCCGGTAGTTGGGCGACCATTTGTACGCCACGCGCGGGGTTACGATGTTTCCGTGAATAGAGTTGTAGTCGTAACGCAGCCCCAGCAGCAGGTTGTGACCGGTCGCCAGCTTTATTTCGTCCTGCGCGAATATGCCCGGCAGGAAAGTTTTGTCGGGTTTGTTCTTTTCTTTCTGCGCGGTGGCGGTGGTATTGTCGTCATAAAAAGTATAACGGAAAGGGATGCCCGCCAGCATGTTGTGTTTGCCCAGCTGTTTGTCCCAGGTAAGCTGCGCGAACGCGATGCTTTGTTTGGCGAGGAAAACCGTAGTGCCGTACACGGAGTTCTGGTCGTGGTAATTAAAGGAGGTCTGGAACATGACATGCTCCCGGGTAGGCAGCTGGTACTGGCCGAGCACTTCCACGCGGCTGGTGAAGATGCTTTCGCCGTACACGCTGTCCGTTCCGCGCCATGATTTGTTCCATTGCGTTTGCCCGCCCCAGCGGTCTTCGTAGAAGTACCGCGCGGCGATGGTCGCCACACGCTCGTTTTTCCTGCTGAAGCTCCATTTATTGAATACGGACACGCGGTGCTGCAGGGTTACGTCCGTGAAGCCGTCGCCGTTATTATCCTGCGGGTGGCCGTAGTTAAAATAATTCACGCCCAGCAGCGACTGCGCCTTTGCGCCCGCGTTGAAGCGCCAGCCGAGGTCCGCGCTGTATTCGCGCCAGCTGGTGCCCATTACGTCCGCCGTGAATTTTGGCGAGGTGGCGGGCGATTTGGTGATGATGTTGATAAGGCCGGCCACGGCTTCCGAGCCGTAGAGCGTGGAGGCGGGGCCTTTCACGATCTCCACCCTGTCCACCAGGCTGTTGGGTATTCCGGAAAGACCGTATACCGTGGAAAGCGCGCTGACGATGGGCATCCCGTCGATCATCACCATCGTGTACGGGCCTTCGAGGCCGTTGATGTGGATGTCGCCGGTGTTGCAGACGTTGCAGTTGAGCTGCGGTCTTACGCCGTTCACGTTTTGCAGGGCGTCGAAGATGCTGGGTGTGGGGTTTCTTTTGAAAAAGACGGGGGAATAAACTTCCACCGGCACCGGGCTTTCCATTTTTGTGACGGGGCGTAAAGTGCCGCTTACCACTACTTCGCCGAGGTTGGAGGAAGCGGGCTGCAGGCTGATGTTGAAAGTGGTGACGCCGGATGTTTTTACGGTAACGTTCTGCACGGCGGTGACGTAACCTACGGCGCTTACCTGTAATGTGCGTTTGCCCGGGGGGACGTTTTTGAGATCGAAGGCGCCGGTAGTGTCGGTGACGGTGCCGGTTTTCAGGTCTTTAAAGCCGACGGAGGCAAAAGGAACGGGTTGAGCATTGGCGGTGACGGTCCCTTTTAGTCTTCCCTGGGCTTCGGCGTCGAGGGGGGCCAGGAACAGGCATATAGTCAGGCTATGGAGGATGCGGGGGAGCATTTGGTTTGTTTATGAGGCAAATTTAAAATTACTAAGCATATTTGACTAAAAATATTTTTAGGTTGGTCTAAATTTGATTGTTTTGCGGGGTGCCTCAAGCCGCCACCCGCTCCTCCTCCTTTTTTACCACCCGGCATCTTCTGCAACCCTGCAAATTCAACATATGCGCGACAATGATCAGCAAAGCCCCGGTAGCGATCACAACCGCCTCCAACCTTTCCGGCGCCAGGAAATGCCCCGCCAGCAATCCCCCGAATCCCAGCGTAAACCACAGCAGCGGCCAGAAGTGCCGGTGATAGCGGCGATACCCCCTGAACAACGCCGCATAACCGACAACGAACGATACCCCCAGCAACAAAAATTCCAGCCGGTCGTTCTCCAGCACCTCCAGCCCCAGCAACGGCATGGCCGTGATCAGCAAAGGCAGCAGCGCGCAATGCACCGCACAGGCAAGAGACGCTCCGATCCCCACCGCATCCAGGTTCCATTTTGAAAAAAGGTTCATCCACATGTCGATTTTATTT
>CBINIO010000379.1:0-4803 GCA_966250725.1 uncultured Chitinophaga sp. | reverse complement strand
AAGTCGCGGGCGACGCCACGCGCGAGGCGGCGGAACAGGCTATCGACGGGCCGATACCGGTCGTTATCAACGCCGGGCTCGCATATTACCTGCAATTCAAAACCACGGCTGACGAAGTACCGGCCGGTTCCGAAACGGTATCGCTGGGCGGTTCCAAAGACCGCATCATGGCTTTGGGGCCGGAAGGGAACATTTACCTGCCGGGCCTCCGCAGCCTTGTTTCGATGCGCTGGCTGGGCGAGGTGATGGCGCGCAACCGCTTCCAGGGCAATACGTTTTTTCTCACCGTTGCATACAATGTCAAATCGTTCACTAAATAATCTCCCTGATGAAAAAAATATGCTACATATTGTCTGCTGTTTTGATGACCGCCGGGTGCAAACAACCTGCACCCGGCCATCAGGATAACGCCTCGTATACCGCCGCTTCCGTGCTGCCTTCCTGGAACGAAGGCGATACGCGCACTGCCATTATGGAATTTGTGGATGCCGTGACCGACACCAGCGACGTGAATTACGTGGCGCCGGAAGACCGCATCGCCGTATTCGACAATGACGGTACGTTATGGTCCGAACAACCCGTGTATTTCCAGGGCTTCTTCGCCATCGACCGCATCCGTTCGCTGGCCGCATCGCATCCCGAATGGAAAACGAAGCAGCCCTTCAAAGCCGTGCTGGAAGGCGATATCAAAACCCTCATGGCGTCCGGTATGGACGGCATCGCGCAGGTGCTCATGGCGAGCCACACCGGCATGACCTCCGCCGAGTTCGACGGGATCGTCCGCCATTGGATCGACACGGCGAAACATCCCGTCAAACAGGTAAAATTCACCGAACTCACCTACAAACCCATGAAAGAACTGATCCTGTACCTGCAGCGGAACGGGTTCAAAACTTTTATCGTATCCGGCGGCGGCGTGGATTTTATGCGGCCCTGGACCTGGCAGACCTATCACATCCCGCCCGAAAACGTAGTGGGCTCTTATACCGGCCTGAAGTTTGAAATGGTGAACGGCGCGCCCGCGCTGCGCCGTGAAGCCAGCGGCGTATTCGTAGACGACGGGCCGGGGAAACCCGCCGGTATCCAGCGCTTCATCGGCAAGCGGCCCATTGCCGCCTTTGGCAATTCGGACGGCGACCTGCAAATGCTGCAGTATACTACTATCGGAGGACAAGGACTGCGTTTCGGATTGATCGTGCATCATACCGATGCGGACCGGGAATGGGCGTACGACCGGCAAAGCCATGTTGGCAAGCTCGATAAAGCGTTGGACGAAGCCGCGAAAAGGAACTGGACCGTTGTAGATATGAAAAAGGACTGGAATACCATCTATTGATACGATACCGGCCTTCTCATCCAGCCATTTTCTGAACCCTGAAAAACCGCAGGTGTGGTGTATGCCACGCCTGTTCTTATTGCGCAAACACAAAGATCGCCACCGCCCTCAATCCGAAGTTCGCTTTGGAATGGCTGGGCCCGGCCACAGGAATGCGGGGACCAACGATCAGCTGTACAGGCTGTTTTCCTAATTTGGTCAGACCGGAAAGCACGGGGTTGATAAATGCCGTCGTCTCCTTCGCCGCCCAATTGCCGGTAATCTCCGCGTTTACACCGAGGCCGGCTCCGCTGGGCCAGTTGTGCGTAAGGAAAGGCTGAACGAATATCTGGTTCACCTGTCCCCTTTCGCTGTCTCCCGCGAATGACCATATCTGGTTAGCTAACACGCCCAAGGTAAGCCCGGTGCTTTGCCGCAGCAGTAATATCGTCGGCCCCGCGCCCCATTTCCGGGTGGACAGGAAATTCTCCGTCCCTGTAGGCGCCAGCAAAGCCGGGCCCGCTCCCCAGATAAATTTGGATGGTTTGGAAGGAGAAAAGAACGCGGACACCGTGGCGTCGCTTAGCCCGAATTCATGATTACCGTTGCCGGAAACATCGTACTGGTCCACGACCGGCAAAATATACCGTGTGATCAGGTTGAGGTTTTTCCCGAGTTTGATGGGGATCACCGGCTGGATGTTCAACGTATATTTCGAGCCGTTATACGGCCCGATGCCCCAGTCCGCATTGCTCTGCAATGGAAAGCTGATCATGCTGGCAACGGGGTTCGCCAATTTGTCCGCCAGCTCCTGCGCACTGGCTGCGGGCTGCTCCTGGGCGTAAACGGTAACGATACAAAACGGCGCGAGCAAGGTAGTAAACAATATCTTCTTCATACAAGCATTTGGGAAGATGAAAAAATGCTTTGAAGAGGGCTATCTGTTTGTGCGGAGTATATTATCAATAACGGTAACAGCGGCGGATTGTTCTCCTATTCCGGCCACGGCCGCTGGTCTTCGGCTACTTCCAGTATTTGTTTTTCCACCGGCCGCGCTCTTTTCCATTGCTTGCGCAATTTGGAAATTTCGTTTTTCAACGCCATTCCTTTTTGTTTTTCAGTTTGGTCGCGGCCGTACATGTCCTGCAAATAATCGTTCAGCGCGGAAGAGCCCGGTACCGTTTTGCGCGGTGATGCAAACCGGTCCCACCATTGGTACAACCGGCGCAGCAATTCCGGCGAAGCCGCGTCCGCTTTGATGAATTGTCTGAAATGATACTTTTCGCTTTGCAGGTAGCGGGCGCGTGAAATGCTGATTTTCCGCCAGAGCCAGATGGAACATTTCACCAGCAGCCACATCAGCAGTATGCCCGCGGCGGCGTACAACAACGCCATGTACCAGGGCAACCCAAGGATATGGTACGTTCCTTTATGCGCCATTATCGTGGGCGGGCTGGCCGCGGCCAGGCTGTCTTTCAAAGTGGCGAGCATGCCGAGGTTGGGATTTTCCTTCACCTGTATCGTGCGGGCAGGAACAGACCGTTTGAAAAGCCGCCCGGCATAAGGGTTCCACCAGTATACTTCCACCGCCGGGATGGTGAATGTTCCGGCTTTCAGCAACAGGTAGTCCGCCTGCTCCGTTCTTTCTCCATTCGGGTTTACATCGTCGCGCGTGTCCTTCAGCACCGCGGGTTTCGGGTACACGTTCGCCCAGCCGCCGTCCGGCATGCGCGCCTCGGGGATCAGCTGCGGCAGCGTGCCCTGCGCGTCTATCGTGACCGTTCTTTCCAGCACGTCGCCCACTTTCAGATCGTCCAGCGGTTTGTTCCAACGGTCGCCGATCGCTACGTCGCGGGCTACGAGCCATTCGTGGCCGGAAGGGTATTGTGGCGGAACGGGTTTTACAGTGAACGGGACCGGCGCGGTATGCACGGTCACTTTCCGGCCTTGTGAGCTGCCCTCGGCGGGGCTTTCAGCAGTGATCGCCATAGCCGGTAAAGTGAAGGTCCCTGCTTTGTAAGGGAATATCATGTAATAGAACTGTACGCCGGAAAGGCTCCGGCCGTTCATCTCGTACTGGCCGGGCACGCTGTGCGTAAAGGGTACGATGAACGCGTCGTTCACCTGCAAATTGTCGAATTGCAGCGGCGCGGTGTACCAGGTGGTGGTCACCACGGTGAACGTGGCTTTGAAAGGCTGTTGTATGTACACGCTATGCCTGTCAAGCGTTACGCGGGCGTATACGTTCGTTTGCGCCGCGACGCGCAGCGGCAGGAAGAAAAAACAAATGCAAACGAACATTTTCATGGCCGGATATTTTTGTAGTACCGTTTCTGTTGCAATACAAACCGTTTATGCAGGAACATGCCGGGGTCGGCGGGCGGTTTCCGGAGGATGATGTTTTTCATGTCCGGCGTTTTGCCCGGCGAGCCGGTGGAGTCCGGCGGCGAGGGCACATCGCTCTCACGCGCTTCGTGAATATTCGACTTGACGGTTTCCGTAAGGCGGTCACCGGTTTTTGGCAGTTCCTTCACCTGTGTTTCGGATGCGAGCTTTTGATCTTGCGCGGTCGGCTTCCGTTCTTTCAGCGAATCTTTTGTTTGCGCCTTTTTGACGATCGAATCACTTTTCCGGTTGTAGCGCATGATGGAATCCGTTTCTACTTTGGTGATCTTCATCTGCTGTTTTCCCGCGTCGGCGAGGCGTTTCAGGCTTGGGTCCTTTTGCGCGGCGAGGTCGAATGCCTGCATGGCGTCGTCGTACCTCCCTAGCTTTGCCAGGCTCAGCCCGCGGTTGTACTGGCTGGCGGCGGAAGTGTCGAGGGCGAACACTTCGGCGGCGGCTTCAAAATCGCCGGCTTTGAAAAACGCGGCGCCTTTGTGCGGCAGATCGGTGAAGCGGTCCGCGGCTTCGGCGTATTTGCCTTCGTTGCTGAGCACCTGGCCCTGGTAGTCTTTGGTGTACCACCAGTCTGCTTCCTTACTGTTTACGCCGCAGCTTGTCAACGTCAGTACCGCCGCCAGCCAGCACCATTGTATCGCCCAGCCTTTGCGGAACCAGTACAGTACGATCAGCAGCACGGGGAGAACGAATACAAAACCCATGTCCTGCCAGTGGCGGTCGTCGGCTTTTGCGTCTTTTTCAAAAATGAGCCGGTCACGCACGCGCGATGCGATGCGGCCTACGTCCGTAGTGTCCAGCGTTACGGGCGTTACCCGGATGTTGGGATGATGCACCGGCGCGCCTTGTTGCGAAGCGGGCGCCAGCAGCAATATTTCCAGCCGGTGAATATGCGATGCCGCATAACTTTCAAAGATACCCGCGTCGGCTGCGGAAATGCTGTCCGTCATCAGCAAAATGTGGCTGGGCGCAAGCACCGGCTGCATCAACGTATCCACGACGCGCATCATAAGCGCCGTGTTCCTGCCCTGTACGGGCATCTCCCAGTTATCCAGGGCGCCCGCCTGGAATTTGACCAGCTCATAATC
>CBINIO010000378.1:0-4845 GCA_966250725.1 uncultured Chitinophaga sp. | reverse complement strand
CGTCGTGCATCAGCACGATGGCGCTGTCTTTGGTGAGGCGGGGATCGATCTCGAACGTGGCGGGCGTGTGCCGCAGCGTGTTCTCGAACGCCTCGATGCTGTTCTCGGGAAATCCTTTGTTGACGCCGCCGCGGTGGCCGCTGATAAAGGGAATGTCGTTGCCGGTATAGGCAAAAAAGCTGCGGAGCTCTTTCGCGTTATCGATCTTGAGCACGTTGATGGTGTTTTGTGCGCTGACCGTCAGTACGCTGCAGAGAAGGGCAATGCCGGGGAGTATCTTTTTCATCGCGGATCAGCATTTTGAGTTTAGATGTTGTAAGGTGAATTGGCCCTGTTCGTCGATGGTGAACATAGTGATGGAGGCGTTGTCCTGCACGAGCATGCGGTAATTTTTCAGCGGCATGCCGAGCTTGTAGGCGAGATAGAGGCGGTTCACGCCGTTGTGCGCGGCCACGAGAATGTTGCCGCAGCGGTGTTTGCGGGCGATGTCCGTAAAAAAATCGTCCACGCGGGTCACGATCTCTTTGCCGGATTCGCCGGTGCCGCCGGCTTTGTGCGCGGAGGGATCGCTCATCCAGTTATGCCAGAGCTGCGGGTTTTCGGCGATGAACTCTTCCCTGGTCTTTTTTTCCCAGGCGCCGAAATCCGCTTCGATCAGCCGCTGGTCTTTCACCACATGTACGCCGGACGCGATGCTGGCGGTCATGAACGCGCGCTCTAACGGGGAGGAATACACGCCATCGAACGTGATGTTCTTCAGCTGCTCTTTTACCAGCTCCGCCTGGCTGATGCCTTTGGCGGTAAGCGAAATGTCCGACCGGCCGCAATAGCGGTTGTTGTCCGCGTTCCAGGCGGTTTGCCCGTGACGGAGTAAATAAACGTTAAGCATATCCTTTTTCTTTCAGTGCTTGCACGAAACGATGGTAATTTTTTTCGTAAACTTCCGCCAGCGCGGGCTGCGGCGTTACGGTGATGTCTGTTTGCGTCATGGCCGCGGCCGCTTCGCGAAGCGATTTGAAATGCGTGCCCGATGCCGCGAGTATGGCCGCGCCGGTAGCGCCGGTCACTTCTTTCATTTTATGCACGGGCCGGTTAAGCACGTTGGCGCGGATGGTGAGCCATGCGCCGCTGTTGCTCGCGCCGCCCGCGGTGTATACGGCCTTCACCTTTTCGCCGGAAAGCTGCTCTATCACTTCATACGCCAGCCGCTCGATGTAGGCCACGCCTTCCATGCCGGCGGTAAAACGCTCGGCTTCGCCGAGACCGGGTGTTTCGAACTGCCTGGCCTGCGGCGCGATGAAAGGAAAACGTTCGCCTTCCTGCATCAGCGGGTAAAACAGGTGCTGCGTGGGCAGCAGCTTTGCGGCGGCCTCGTTGAGCGCGGCAAGATTGTCGCCGAACAGCCGCGTTACCCAGTCGGCACCGGTGTTGCTGGCCCCGCCGGGCATCCAGAAACCTTCGGGGTGGCGGTGGTTGTACAGCCTTCCCAGCGGGTCTTTCACCGCGTTCCGCGTTACGCCTTTTACGACGAGCGTGGTGCCGATGGTGGTGTTCCAGGTGCCGGGGCTCACCGCGCCGGAAGCGATCTGCGACGCGCATCCGTCCGTCATGCCCGCCACTACGGTCACATTTTTGGACAATCCTTTGATGTCCGCCGTTACCGGCCCCACGGGCGTTCCGGAAGGCACTACCGTTTGCAGCCATTCGCGGCGCAGCGGCAATTTTTCCCAAATATATCCCGGCCAGCGTTCGTTGCGAACATCATAACCGGATTTTAACACATTGGTAAAGTCGGTCACGTCGTAACGGCCGGAAAGTTTGCCGATGATGAAGTCCGCCGCATGGATGAACAGCCCGATCTCCTCCGTCTTTCCGGGAAAATTGCGCAGGAACCAGAGCATTTTCGGCAAACCGCTGGTGGTGTTGAATGCCGTGTAACCGTCGGGGTTATATTGGAGCGCGGCGGCCTTGCAGATGGCGCCTTCTTCCGCCTGCCGGCCGTCGCTGTACATGATGGCGGGGTGCAGCGGCTCGTTGTTTTTGCCCAGCGGGATGATAGTGCCGGAGGTGGAGGTCACCGAAACGGCCTGCAATCCTGCCGCCGCATCGTGCTGCAATACCTGTTCCAGCACGCGGGTGCAGGCCTGCCACCAGGTGTGCGGCGACTGCTCCCCGCGGGAACCGTCGCTGAGCGGGAACTTTTCTTCTGAAGAAGCGAGTACGTTGCCCGAAACGTCTGTCAGTACGGCGCGTGCGCCTTGCGTGCCGACGTCCAGGCCTATAAATGTTTGCATATCGGTCAATTCATGTTCCGGAAATAATTCCGCGTTTTTTCCCATTCCGCGTACAGCGCCGCAAAATGTTCGGCGTCCTGCGGGTGCACGGTTTCGGTGGCGTCGTTCATCTGAACGTTCAGCTGCAGGGCCTGGTTGCAGATGAGCGCGCCGCCCACGGCGGAAGATTGCTGGAACTCATGCCGCAGCTTTACTTTTTTGCCGGTGAGGTTGGCGATGAGCTGGCGCAGCACGCGGCTTTGCAGACCGCCGCCGCAGCCCCAGATATAGTCCGGCTCGTGACCGGCCACTTCGGCCAGTATGCGGTAATTTTTGACGATGGAGCAGGCGATGTCGAGAATGGTGGCCCATACGAAAGAGCCGCGGGTAAGCAGGTGCGATACCGGCGCGGGGAAAATAAAACCGCCGCGGGTGAGCGACTCTTCCTCGTCCGCCAGCAGCGAGCCGAGCGAGGCCATGCAGAACGTGTGCTTGTTTTCCGCCAGCTCTTTTTCGATCACGTCGTAGCCTTCGTTGGGATAGAATATTTCTTTCAGGCGCTGGTAGTTGAGCCCGGTCACGCCCGCGTTCGCTTCGAACACAAAACGGCCCGGCTCGATGTCGCGGCTCGTCCAGGTGCGCTCTTCGCCGTCCAGTGTATACGTGCCCGTTAGTTTTACGATGGGCGTGGTGGTGCCGGATACGATCACCATATCGTCCACCGCCGGGCGCGTGCTTTTGATCGCCAGCTGCGTGTCGCCGCCGCCCACGATCACTTTTGTGCCGGAAGGGATGCCGAGCGTTTCCGCCACGGCGGGCGCAACATCGCCGAGCACCGTGCCGGATGCCGCGATGGGCGGCAGCAGGGTGACGGGCAGGTCAAAGGCGCCGCAAAGCTCGCCCGACCATGTCATGCGGTCCACGTCATACAGCAATGTTTCCGAGGCCTGCGAATGCTCGTAACGCGCCACGCCGCTGAACTGGTACTCGATCCAGTTGCTGATGCTGAGAAAGGAAGCCGTTTGCGCCCACACATCCGGCTTGCGTTCGCGGATGCCCACGAGCTTCATGGCGGAGAACAGCGAGGTGGGGTAGCGGCCCGTCAGCTGGTAGATGCGGCTTTTGTTCTGCATGATGTGCTCCCATTCCCGCCCGCGGTGGTCGATGTTGGGCAGGCCGATCAGCGATTCGCCGTTCTTGCCCAGCAGCACGATGCCTTCGCGCTGGCTGGTGGCGGTAATGGCTTTCACGGAAGCGGCCGGCACCTTTTGCAGCACTTCGCGCGCGAGGCGCAATACCTGCTGCCACAATTGCGCGGGCTCGAAATACAGGGCGTCCGGATAAAGCGGGTCCTTGTGGTACACAATGTCCTCGCGGGCCACGCCGAGCACCTGCCCCTGCGGCGATGCGGCGGCCACGCGTACGTTTCCCGTACCAATGTCTGCAATAATATAAGCGTGTTGATCAGTCATTTACCTTTATTGTAAGTATTTCCCGGTTAGCCAGTTCCCTGACCTTTTTGTTTCCCTCGCCGAACCATTGGCGGAGCGTTCTGTTCATGATCTCCACGTGATGGTCCTCCACTTCGAAAGTAGCGCCCGCGATATGCGGTGTGGCGATCACATGCGGCTGGTCGATGATGCGGTAGTCGATCTCGTCGGGCGGCTCGTGGTCGAACACGTCGAGGATGGCGCCGCGGATGGCCTTTGTTTCCAGCGCTTCCAGCAGGTCTTCGCGTTTTACCACCGCCGCGCGCGCCGTATTGACGAAGATGGCGTCTTTTTTCATCTTTTTCAACAGGCGGCTGTTGATCATACCGGTGGTTTCGGCCGTTACGGGAAGGTGCACCGACACGATGTCGCATCCGGAAAATATTTCCTCGATGCTGCATTGTTTGTAGGCGGGATCATGCTCTTTGACGTACGGGTCATAAAAACGGATCTCGCAGGGATAGTTGCGCACCATGCCCGCGATCAGCTGGCCGATGGCGCCAAAGCCCACCATGCCGATGGTTCTGCCCGCCAGCTCGCCGCCTTTGAAATGAAGGTACGAATCATGCGCGCCCGCCTGCCAGTTGCGGCCTTTCAGCCAGTTGATGCCGGGGATGGTGTTGCGCAGCAGCATGATGACGGTGGAAATGAACATCTCGGCCACCGCCTGCGCGTTGCGCGCCGGCGTAAAAAATACCGGGATGCCCAGCTCCGTGGCTTTTGACACCGCCACGTTGGACGGCGTGCCGCGGCATACGCCGATAAAATGTAATTGCGGGAAAGCGCCGATCACTTTCGCCGTTACGTGATCGTGTTCCGTGATCAGCGCCTCTGCGGCGGTCTCTTCGAGCAATGCGATCAGCTCGTCCTCGTAATAAGCCCTGCCATGCGGCTTCCATGGCCTGTACACGACTTCTCCGAACAATTGTTCAATTTCCCCGGTCCCCTTCTCGTTGTAAGGAGCAGTGATCAATATTTTCATGCTAAATGGTTTGTAGATTTTCTGCTGATTGTGTTGCGTGATGTAATGTTTTTGCATTGTCCGGCAGGGTGATGAATTTGGTGATGACAGCGCTGATCAC
>CBINIO010000377.1:0-4858 GCA_966250725.1 uncultured Chitinophaga sp. | reverse complement strand
AGACGGGACGCTTTGATGGCCGGGTAAATGCCCGACACCAGCCCTACCAGCGCGCATAACGCAATGCCCGCGCTGATCCACAGCCAGGGCACCACAAAGCTGGAGCCCAGCAGCAGCGACATCACGTTGCCCGCCATCATACCCAATATAACGCCGAGCAAACCGCCCATTACGCTGATAATGATCGCTTCGAACACGAACTGCTGGCGGATGGCGGGCACCGTAGCCCCCATCGCTTTGTTGACGCCGATCTCGCGCGTGCGTTCCGCCACGGACACCAGCATGATGTTCATCAACCCAATGGCAGAACCGAACAGCGTGATAAACCCGATGATGGCGGCGCCCGCCGTTACCGTGCCCAGCTGCTTGAAAAGCAGCTCCGCGATGCTGTCGCTGCGGGCGGCGTAAAAATTATTCTCTTCGCCGATGGTCATTTTCCTGATCACGCGGAACACGCCGGTGGCTTCGCCCATGGCGGCTTCCACCTGCTTTACGTCTTCCACGTTCACATTGATCTGGTAGGACGCCCAAGGGCGGTTGAACACTCTTCGTGTACTCGTTACCGTAGTGATCGCCACATTGTCCGAGCTCATCATGCTGCTGCTCCCTTTTTTCCGCAGCAGCCCGATCACCTTGTAACGCACATTGCCGATACGGATATTGTCATTGACGGCCCTTTCGGGATGGTCGCCGAACAACGTTTTTGCCAGCTCGCTGCCCAATATGGCCACATTACGGCCGGATTCCATATCCGCCTTGTTAAAATTGCGGCCCATCGAGAGCTCGTAGTTGTTGAGCGTGAGATAATTCTCGTCCCCGCCCACGACCTGTACGTTGGGGTTCGTTTTTTTGTCGTTGCTGTAAACGGTCATGTTCCCGCCCGCCCTGAACGAAATACCGACCCTCGTGTTGGGGAACTCGAACCTGTCCTTAAAATCCATCGCTTCCTGAAACGTGATCACTTTATTCTGGTTGGAAGTGCGGACCTTTTTCTTTTTGTTGCTGCTGCGGGTGGCGTCGTCTCCGCCATGGCGCAGCCTGAACTCGCGGTTCCTGATAGTGAAGCCGTTGGCCCCCATGCTGGAGAAGCTGCTGAAAATGGTGCCTTTGATGGCGTCTATCGCCGTGAGTATGCCCACCAGCGCCATGATGCCAAAGGCGATGATAAAGATGGTCAGCCCGGCCCGGAGGCGGTTGGCGCTGATGGAGCGCAGGGCGAGGGAAAATGAGTCTCTTAATCGCATAACAAGGGTTAGTATAAAGTTAACGGATTTCCCTTATCAAACACCAGCTTTCCGGATGAACGGCGGGGCATAAAAAAAAAGCGGCATAACCTTGAAGTTATGCCGCTCAATCAGTTCGTATATGCCCGGCTTAGAGCCACTGCAGCAGCAGGCTGGGGAAAGCGCCGAGGGCGATCACCACGGCCACGGCCAGCAGCAGCGCCGCTTTGAAACCGCCGGTAATCGGCAAAGTGTCGGCTTCGCCGGTTTTGAAATAGATGGCGATGATGACGCGGAAATAATAATAAGCGCTGATGGCGGCGCAAAGCACCCCGAGTATCACCAGCCACAGCAGGCCGCCGGCCTGCACCGCGGCGCTCAGCACAAAATATTTCGCGAAAAAGCCCGCAGTCAGCGGAATGCCCGCCAGGCTCAGCAAAAATATCGTGGCGGCCAGCGCCATCAGCGGCTCCCTGCGGCCAAGACCGTTAAAACCGTCGAACGTATAATCTTTCATTTTCAGCAGCACGGCGAACATGCCGATGGTAGCCACGCTGTAAGCGGCGGCGTACAATATCAGGCCTTGTGCGGCCATCTGGTTGTTGGCCACGACGGCGAACAGCATGAAGCCCGCCTGCGCGATGCTGGAATAGGCGAGCATCCTTTTCACGCTCTGCTGGAATACCGCGGTAAAGTTGCCGACCAGCAAAGTGGCGGCGGTAATGAGCGCGATGATCAGCTGCCAGTGATGCGTAAGGTCGCCGCCGGAGAAGCTGGTGTAGAAAAGGCGCATGAACGCTGCAAAACCCGCTACTTTCACCACGGTGGCCATAAAGGCGGTGAATACGGTGGGGGAACCGTCGTACACGTCGGGCGTCCAGAAGTGGAAGGGCGCGGCGGATACTTTGAAAGCCAGCGCGAATGCCAGCAGGATGATGCCGCAAAGCGCCAGCGGGCTGAGATCGCCGGTGCCAAGGCCCATTTCATGGATGCTGAAGGAGCCGGTGGCGCCATATAGCAGCGCGATGCCCATCAGCAAAATGCCGGTAGTGAACGAGCCGGTGAGGAAATATTTCAGGGATGCTTCGTTGCTTTTCAGGTTCTTTTTATCTGCGCCCGCCAGAATGTACTGCGGTATGGAAATGATCTCGATGGCGAGGAACAGCATCAGCATGTTGCTGAACGAAGCGGAGAGCATCACGCCGCTGAGGATGAAGAACACGAGCGCGAAATAATCGGCCACATCGTCTCCCACCCTTTCAAAAGCGCTGCCGCAGAGCAGAAAATAAAAGAAAGTACAGCCGATCGCCACGCCGTTGAACAGGATGGAGAAGCTGCTCACTTCCACCATACCGTGCAGGATCACGCTGCTGCCGCCGGCCAGCGTACAGTCGTACCAGTTTGCAATAAATGCAAGGATGGCGCCCGCGATGGCATAATATTTTATTTGCTGCTTATTCTTTACGAACAGTCCCACGAACATCAGTACAATCCCGAATACAGCAGTTGTAATTATTGCATTCATATCTTAGCGTTACAGAATCTCAATTTTAATAATCAGCGGGTGATAACGGCGGCCACGGCATTGTCCAGCCCAAGGCTTGACGCGAGGTCGAGCAGCGGTTTGGGATAAAAGCCGAGCACGAAAATAACGGCCACTACGCATACCATCGCCAGCAATTCACCGGCGCGCACGTCGGTAGTGGTGGCGGTGAGCGCGTTCGATTCGCCGAACAGCACTTTTTGCAGCATGCGCAGCATGTATACGGCGGCCAGGATAATGGCCACACAGGCCACGGCGGCAAACCAGGGATTGTACTGGAACAGGCCGCTGAACATCAGGAATTCGCCGATGAATCCGTTGGTGAGCGGCAGCGCGATGTTCGCCAGGCTCACGATCACCAGCAGGATAGCCAGCGCCGGCGCATGCGTGGCGATACCGCCCAGTTCGGACATGTTCCGCGTTTTCAGGCGCTGCTCTATCACTTCCACGATGATCCACAAACCGATGATGTTGATGCCGTGGTTGAACATCTGCACCTGCACGCCGGCAAGGCTTTGTTCGTTATTGGCGAATATGGCCGCGCTCATCAGCCCGATGTGGGCGATGGAGGAATAGGCGAACAGTTTTTTGAGATCGGATTGCATGATGGCTACGCAGCTGGCGTAAATGATGCCGATCACGCTAAGCACGATGGCGGCTTCCTGCCACATGTACACGCCCTCCGGCAGCACGGGCACCAGCCAGCGCATCACGCCGAAAAGGCCCATCTTCACCATTACGCCGCTCAGCACCATGGTAACGGGCGTGGGCGATTGTTCGTACGTGTCCGGCTGCCAGGTATGGAAGGGGAACACGGGCATCTTGATGGCGAATGCCACGAAGAACAGCCAGAACAGCCAGGATTGTTCGCCGCTGCTCAGCGAAAGGCTGGTGAAGGCCTGCCAGCTGAAGGAACCGGGCGTCTGGAAATAGATGTATATGATGCCCACGAGCATCAGCAGGGAACCTGCGAAGGTGTACACGAAAAATTTGAAGGTAACGGGCACCGTTCTTTCACCGCCCCAGATGGAGCAAAGGAAATACACGGGTATAAGCGCCAGCTCCCAGAAGAAGTAGAACAGCAGCGCGTCGTAAGCGAGGAACACGCCCAGCAGGCCCGCCTGCGAAAGCAGCATGAGGCCGTAAAAGCTGCCTGCCCTGTCGTAGCTGCGGTTAAACACCGTCATGAATATCAGCGGGAAGGAAACGGCGGTAAGCAGCACGAGCATGAGGCTGAGACCGTCCAGCCCTACTTTGAACTGGCTGTTGAGCTGCGGCACCCAGTCTGCGGTAAAATGCAGGGAAGCCGGGGCCGTACCGAACTGCATCCAGGCAAGCACGGCCACCGCCAGCGTAGCCAATGACGACAACAGGCTGAATACCTTTGCGCCCGGCCCTTTCAGTCCGAACGTGATCAGACCTGTTATCAAAGGAATCAATATGAGTAATACTGTCAACATATCTTTTTCTTAATCCGCTACTGATTTATAAAAACAAACTGATCACGAACAACACGATCATACCTATTACCATGGCGAAGATGTAGAAGCCCACCTGGCCGTTCTGCAGCAGCCTGATCTGGCGGCCGCCCCATTTCACGCCGGCGCCTACGCCGTTCACCAAACCGTCTATCCCGGTTTTCTCCACCACATCCTGGAAGAAGCGGCTGAGCACCATGAGAGGTTTTACGATGACGGCGTCGTACAGCTCGTCCACATACCATTTATTTTCGAGCACTTTGGCGAGACCGGTATTTTCAGCGCCGGTATCCTCGTAGTTGCTGAATTTGCCGCGCGCGATAAAGATCGTCACGATCACCAGGCCGCTGCTCAGGCCCATCAGTCCCCATTCCAGCGCATGGCCGAGATGATGCGGGTGAAGGAACGGCTCGGACGGCTTGAAGATCGGCAGGAGGTATTCCCCCAGCAGGTGCGGCGCGCCGAACACTTCGGGCAGGCCCACATAACCGCCGATAACGGACAGCACGGCGAGCACGATCAACGGCAGGGTAATGGCGGCGGGGCTTTCGTGCAGGTGATGCTCCTGCTCGTGCGTGCCGCGGAATTTGCCGGTGAAAGTGATGTAATAAAGA